>CAYXON010000010.1:0-13764 GCA_964467145.1 uncultured archaeon
GCAGGACAGTTCACGTTCACAATAGGCGTCGCATTGGCTGTGCTTTTCATGGGCCTCGCCTACGCGTTTGTTGAGTCGAAAAAACACTTCCTCAAGGCATCTGTCTGCCTTGCCGCGGTGCCGATGTGCCACATATACACCCTGCTTTGGGCTGTCGCATCAGCTGCGGCGCTCGCAATAGGCGACACCAAAGAGAAGATGATACATAACATCAACCGACTGTCTGCAGTATACCTATGCGGGTTTCTACTCAGCGCGTTCTGGACTCTTAAGATGCTAACCAAATTCGGCTGGTCCACAGCCTTCGGAGCGTGGAGAAGCCAGGACATCTGGGAGATAATACCGTTCATACTCGCACCATACTACGTCCTTGCCGCAGCCGCAATACTTCTTTTCATCCTAAGGCCGAGGCGGAATCTCGGATACCTGATATTTCAGGCAGTCAATCCAATACTCTTTTACGCCGTGATACACGTTAGCGGCGAGGAACACCTGCTGGATGTCAGATTCATGCCCTTCGCCTACATGGGGATACTCATGATGTCAGCATACACCCTCGGTTCGCTCATTGAAAAAGTCAAAGGCAAGTGGATGGCAACGCTCATCATCATACTCCTGACCCTTCTGTGGGTCAACAACAACAGGGAGGTCGCGCCCACCTCAAAGGCGCTCATGGACTTTGACATGTCAGCCCTTAACAGAACCATAAGCAACATCGCGCAGTTCAAGTACGTCGGCGACGTGCCAGGGTGGGTTAAGTGGAACTACGAGGGATACGAGGCAAAGACTACGTGGGGTGGGCTTAAGGAGTTCTTTGACTACCTCAACACCCTGCCAGAGGGCAGGGTCGTCCACGAGTTCTCATCAGCACACGGCTCATTCGGGACTCCAAGGACGCTTGAGTTGATACCGTTTTTCACGACACACCCCGTGCTTGAGGGCTTAAACATTGAGTCCGCGGCATCAAGCACATTCCACTTCTACATGCAAAGCGAATACAGCCCCACACCAACATGCCCGATATCATATATGAGGTGCACCACATTCAACTTACCAGCGGCGATGAAACACTTCAGGTACTTCGCGCCAAAATACCTTGTCGCAACATCCGACAAACTCAAAGATGAAATCATACAAGTGGGTGGGTTCACGCACCTTAAGAGCCTGCCAAACGACCTTGACGTCTACTTGATAGATGATGCGGCACCAATCGTTGAGGTCCCAGAATATGAGCCGGTTATAGTTGAAACAAACGATTGGAGGGCGACAAGCATGAGCTGGTGGAAGAACCTCGACGCAGTCGACGTGCCGCTTGTGCTTCTGAAAAAGGCATCAGACGAGGACAAAATGGCTTTTAATGGTGTTTTCGACGAGAAAAATGGGTTTGAGAATGTTCCTAGAAAACTGACAGGCAGGGAGTGCGTTGTGGATTACGTCATTGGCAATGAGTGGGTGGACGTGAACACAACGTGCCCGGGAATCCCGCACCTTGTGAAGGTCACCTACAACCCAGGGTGGGCGGTTGATGGCGCAGACAAAGTTTATCTCGCATCGCCTGCTTTCATGATAATTGTTCCGGAAGGCAATCATTTTAGACTCTACTACGCAGACACATTAGCTGAGAAAATCGCGAACCTCTTAACAGTCGCATGTATTGTTGTGATAATAATATCAACCAGGAAGGTGTACGGACGGGCGCCTAAGTGGTTTGTGGATGCACTAAGCTCTTTTCAGACAAATGCTCTTGAAAGGGAGTGCATAATCTTTAGCAAAATTTCCAGGCTCAGAAGACACTGGAAAAAAGCGGCTGTTTTAGTATTGGCCTTAGCTGTAGTTTATCAAATAAACGCCGTCATAGGCTCATCAAACCAGGAGTGCGCAATAGTCTGCAGAAACCAGGGATATGATAATGGCGCATCCAAGTTCCCATATATCATCAGTGGCGCAGACCACTACGACATGGGCTACTACCACCAAGGCGAAAACAGAGAGCACAAATTAGAGTGCACCGCAGCATGCGACAACTCAAGGGGGGAGTTCGTCTACGTCAACTTCGGACACGTCAAGTTCACGATGAAAAGCGAGCCTGGGCTAAAACACACACTCACTCTGAGGGTTGACGACAGCTACTGGTGCAGGACAACAAACATCACAGTCAACGGACACTACATAGACACATTAACAAGCGGGACAGATCTTGTGGGCTGGGTCAACCGCCAATACACAATACCTGCAGAATACATAAAAGACAAGGAGACGACGATAGAACTCTCACACGACACAGAAGGATGCCTGGGGTTTGACGTCTCAGACGCCTGGCTAAAACCAGTTAAATGCAGCTGCAGCTAAAGCCTAATACCCACAAATATCTTTATGAGATTCAAAAACATCCGGGGGGTCTTGCCGTAGCGGAACGTGCTCGCCTCAACATCCTTGAACGGCAAATAAACCTCCTTTATAGTGTATCCCTTTTTCTGTATCCTATAGAGGAGTTCAACGTCGAACTCGAACCCGCTGCAGATGAAGTCCGAGTCCACTGCGTCAAAAACATTTTTTCGCATGAACTTCGCACCAGCCTGAGTGTCACTGATATTAAGGCCTAGAAGAACCCTGACAAAAAGGTTCCAGACCCTGCCTGCGAGTTTGCGAGCCGTTGACTCACCTACTTCTGAAAATGATTTTCCAACCCACTTAGAGGCTATTACACAATCAGCGCCTATGCTGAGCTCGTTTATCAGGCGCTTGATTTGTGAAGGTTGAAAGCTGCCGTCCGCATCCAAAAAACCTACCACATCACCTGTTGCGCGCCTGATTCCTTTCACTATTGAAGCGCCCTTACCACATGTCTTTTCAGACACGATTAATGTGACTTCCGGGAATCCCCTGACAATGTCTGCTGTCGCGTCGGTTGAGCCATCGGAGACCACAATTACTTCATGGCCTTTGAACTCTGATAGTATGTTTTGCAGTGTTGATTTTATCCGGTTCTGCTCATTGTATGCAGGCACCACAATAGTTATCTTATCCACGAATCCAACCCCTCTTGTATAAGAAAATCCACAGCTGATTAAATAAGAGAGTTATATCACCTGACAATACCCGCTTTAGTATGAAAGATGGCCTATAATAGAATCTCCCAAATGCTCTGTCACAGAACATCTTTAATCGTACAAGTTCATCATCGGATCCCACACCAAGGGGGAAAACCCCAGGGGACTCGTCTTTGACGCCCTCATAGCATCTTGTGCCAGGGTACGGCCTGCACAAGAAGAAGCTGGCGTAGTCGGGATTCAATTCAAGCGCCAAATCTACTGTCTTTTCCCGCTCATCGTCAGTTTCAGATGGGAAACCAAACATGAAAAAACACGCCGAAGATATCCCCGCCTTTTTGGTCGCCGCCATACCAGCCCTTATCTTCTCCACATTTATGTTTTTGCCTATCAACTCGAGTATCCTCGAACTTGCGCTCTCAACACCATACATCACAAGCTTGCAACCCGCCTTTCTCATCTTGGTGAGGAGTTTCTCGTCAACACTATCAAGACGGGTCTGGCATGACCACCTGATTGGATTACCCTCAGATATCAGCCAGTCACAAAGTTCCTCAACGAGTTTCCGATTTACTGTGAACTCGAGGTCGAGAAAGAATATGTTTTTCACACCAGCTGAGATTAGCTGCATTATCTCAGCCTTCACCTTCCCTGTGGATTTTTTTCTGTAGGCCCCGAACATCACCTTCAAGCAGTAGCTGCAATTAAAAGGGCATCCCCTTGATGCCTCAACGACTGCGAACCTTCTGCCAAGCATCTCGAAAAAATACTTGTCCAATGGTAGGTCGCTCAGGTCTGGCAAAGGGAGAGTGTCAAGGTCGACTGGATTTTGCGACTGGTTCTCAGTTAGATTGCCTTCTGAGATATAGGCTATGCCTTTGGCAGTTTTCCACTCAGCTAATGATGCGAGCTCAGCTACCGTGTTTTCTGGCTCACCCACTACGACCGCGTCTGCGCCGGTGAGATCTAGCATCTCCTTTTTGCGGACGCTGCCATGGCTTCCTACAAGAAATATCAAGGCTTGGGGATTAGATGCGCGTATGCTTTTGCAAGTGTCTATTGTGGGTTTTAGGTTTAGGTGCGGGCACTCCCAGCGGTCATAGCTTGATGAGGAAACGAAGACCATGTTGAATCCTGTTGATTTAGTCCCTGTCTGGTTAGGAGGTATTCTGAGGGCGTTTGCATCAAGCACCTTGGCTTCTGCCCCCATTTTTTTGAGGATTGCGCAGGAGTATGCGAGCGAAATCGGCGGCCAGACTTTGTTGATTCCAGTGAACACACCCTCTGTCACGACGGGGAAATCATAGCAGACATTCACCAGAAGGATGCGACCAGCCATAACCCAGTATATGTTCTTAGGCAAAAATAAATACCCCAATACCAGGGGGGTATATCCAAAGACGAAGGGGATATCGCAGGAACACGCACAAATTCCCACCGCTGAAAAAACTCACTTGACGGTCGCGGACGCTGTTATGTCAAAGGGGTTAGTATGCATGACGAGTGGGAACAGATAGGGGTGTGGGAAGAACGCATAAAAAGCCACAATAACTGTTGATTTTATGTGGAAATTTTGTGGTTGAAATCACGCACCTAGTTTTTGAATTTTATTAGAGTGCATGCAAGGAGGGGTTGTGCGTTCTCCTGAAGCGAGCTTTTCACCTGGGGAAAAGCATTATGCTAGATAAAAAACAAGATTTAGGGGTTTAAAGCAAGTTATAATCGGTTTTAATGCGTTTTTATTGGTGTTTATTTAATATATTATTGTATTATCTTCTGGGGGTTTAGTTGGATTTAGACTGGATAACACAACCTTTGAGGCTTCAGTCAAATCAGTTAACGCCCGGATAAAACGCACGATAATGGTATTTTGAGAAAATGGCAAAGAAGAAAAAAGAAGAGGAAAAGATAGAGGAAAAAGAAGAGGTCGAAGAAGTTGTTGAGGCACCCGTCCTGAATGAATCTGATGAGGAGTTCACACCAGAAGACGAGGCAAAGTTCGCGTTCCCGATGGCGCCCATAGTCCGCCTGATAAAATCCGAGATGGACGAAGACAAGATGATAAGGCGCAGAGTCAAAGAGGGCATGAACACCTGGCTTGAGGCGCTTTGCAGGAAAGTCAGCAAGAAGATGAACCAGAGCGAGTACACCATGGTTGAGATAGACGACTTCAAGACAGCGGTTGAAGCATATGAGATGGTAGACTCAGTTGAGCAGGAGAAACAGAGGATTGTCGCAACACTCGAAAAGATAAAGCAGGATTGTGACTCACTCATAATGGATGTGAACAGAAAATTCATAACCCCCTAAAAAAAGGGAGGATATGTTTTTGCGGGGATTTAGTTCCCCGCTTATTTTGCCTTTAGTTCTTTCATTTCCTGGAACTGACGTTCTATCTCCTCGGGTGAAGGGACTTTTCCGTCAGGTCCCGCAAGTACCTGTATGAAGGTACCGTCCGCTGTTCGTGCCAAAACTTTGCGGGGTGCAGTTGCTCCTGCTGGTTTCTGCCCAGGTTGTGGTTCTTGTACTTTTGGCGCTTCCAGCTGATGGTTAACTGACGTTAGAGCATCTTTTGCAGCCTTCATGCCTGCCCTTCCTTCCGTGGCATCTTCTCTGTTGTGTTGTGCCTCGGCTTCACTCACCTCCCCCGCGGCGGTGATGTATGCGGTTCTGTAGGAGTCTGCAGCCATTTCAAGGCACTGCGGTTTAGGAGGTATGCCGGATGTGCCGGCTGTGGGTAAACCTGCTAAGCCAACGTATGTTTGACCGAGGCCTATGTGAGACTCGAAAATCCAGCTAGAGTCTGGATAGTCAGACAATATTTTTCGGAAGTCCTCAGCCGCACTGAGTAGTGCAGCAGAGTTAGGTTGTTGTGAGTTGCCAGTCCCAACTCCGACGTTTGCGCATCCGCGATCGTATAATGCCATGGCTTTCTGGTCAGGGGTTGCGTCAGGATTTGTCAAAATGGATGTTGCCTCATCTATAGCCATTTTATAGGAGTGTGTGTCTCCTGAGGTGCCAAGTCCTAGTAGGGTGTCAACTGTATTGAATTGTTGCTGTATCAGATACCCTGGGGTTTTTCTCCGTTGTTCCTCCTCCGCTCTGCGCTTTTTTTCCTGCGCCTGTCGCTCAGCCTCTGCAGCCTGCTGCCGTGCATCCATAACCCTGTCTGTGCGGCCTTGCCTTGCCTCTTGACGCTCATGTCTAATCCGTGGAGTGGTGAGTTTGTCTTGTTCTCCGTTGACATGCTCCATCGCGGCGTTGGCGTCAGCCGCCTGTTTATCATATCTACGTGCATCATCTTGTTTGCCAGATGCCCTCGCTTTTCTTGCGTTTTCCATTGCGTCAACGTAGGCGTTACGATAGGCTTCGGCTGCCTTGCCCCAGGCTTCCACAGGTGTTGGAACGCCTGCCCCAGTTGGTGTGCCGGGTGGAAGGCCTGCAAGTCCAGCATATGCGTCACCCATCCCGACGTAGGCGTCATGGGTTGAGGCGGAACCTGGGTACTTTGTAACTGCTTGCGTGAAGTCTGTGATTGAGTCAAGAAGCTCCTGTGGGTTAGCTGAATCAAGGTTTGTCTCAAGCCCGAGTCCTAGGTGGCTGCGACCACGCAGGTATAACGCGCGCGCAAGCTGGTCTGGTATTCCAACGCCACCACCTATTAAGTCTGTTGTTACCTGGATTGCTGAGCGATAGCTTCCGCGCTCCCCGAGGTCCACAAGGTCGGATGCCTTGTTTAGGCCGTCTGCCACTGAAGGAATTTGTATGGGGGGAAGTTCTGTACGTGGAAATGGATGCATGGGGAATAAGCCGTCTGGGAGTGGGTTTGTTGTCACGACCCAGCGGCTGTCAAATCCCGTGTCTGTCTGTGTAATTGTGGTTGTGCCTTCGTGGGCGTCTCCTTCGCGCCATGTGAATGTCAGTGCGTTTCCATCTATGTTTCCGCCGAGTACCTCCCCTTGCGGGAACCCAGGTCTTGCGCGAGTATTTTGGAATCTCCCACCTGTGACTTTTCCGTCTGCGTCAAGGTCTACATAGAAGTAACCGTGTACCTTGTCTTTGAACGCACTTTCACGGAGCGCCTTTATCAGCCGTTGTTTGGCTGCTTCTTTTTGTTTTGCTGCAGCTTCTTGCTGTTCTACGGCGAGCTTTTGAGCGCGTTCAGTCGCCTGTTTAGCAGCCTCTGCCTCAGCTTGTTTTTTCTGTGCCCCAGCACCCAGAATGTTGCTGACTATTCTGTGGGGGACTGAATGTTCTACCTTGTCTGTTAGAAGTGATACCCCCTCTTGCGCAACCTGCAAACTGACGGCTACACCTAATATTCCAAGGGATATTTTGACCCAGTTGGGTAGCTTTTGCAGACGAGCTAATTTACTCTCATCTGGGGGTGCCACCTCATCAGGTCCGAATTGAGGTCTTAGTTCTTGCCCCCGTCTGTCATCTGTTGTTTTTGTAACGTTCATTTAATCACCTGTGCATCCTCGGCGGCGGGCTATCGTGCAGGTAAGCCTGTCCGTTTATTAGTAGGTCACGCTCTGCCTCAGCATGGACTAGGATTAAGTCTCGCTGCAGTATCGCAGCCCATTTGTCGCGGGCTATCGCCCACTGCTCCCTCGCCCTCTCCATGTATCCTGCTATTAAGTGTGGGTTGGTCTCTGTCGCAGCTATGGTCTTAAGCAGTATCGCTGCCCTGTTGTTTACTCCGACGCTCCTTGGCTCGCCTGGGTCGGGGTGGTTTGATACGTATTTGAGCATATCGCTGACTGCCACCCTCTTTCCTATGTAGTTTAGGCCTGTTGAATCGCATACGGTCCTGAGCCATCCCCTGTCGAGGTTGTTGTTCCTGTGCGCGAGCTCATAGAGCCTTCCGAACTCATACTCATCAGGATTTAGTCTCCTGTATGCGCACGCGTTCTGTTCGACTGGAGGCATCGCAGTTGTTGGGAATGTGTTGGTGTTGAGTGTGCCCCACGCGGCGGGGTAGTATCTTCCGCACGCCTCAAGAGCCGTTCTTTTCAGAAGCCTTGAGCTGAAGGTGTCGAAGTAAAGGTCTTGCATGACTTCAGGGTGCTGCTGGCGGTCGCTTACTGTCGAAGATGATGCGTGAAGTACGTGGTCGTGTGTGAGCGGGTCGAGTATGCTCGCTGCATGCTCGTATCTGTCCATTGCTCTGTAGTCCATGCGGAATGTTCCCCAGAATTGCCTTAGGAATCTGAACCATGAGTGGTCTCCGTGGTTTACAAGGGTCTGCGCGCGGCTATATCGTATTGTGCGGTCCAGATAGTCGCCGAGGTAGTCCATGTGGGCTGGTTGGGGATTGTTGTTGAACTCCTCCATTGCCCTTTCTGTCCAATCGTTGGAGATGTGCAGTCTCTCAGTCGCTACGACAAGCCCGATCGCCACGGCACCAGGTATCAGGGAAATTCCTGCCGTGAATGGTGCTGCGGGAACTGACCATGCTGCAGTCCTAAGCATCCATTTTCTTATTTCTTCCCCTGCTGCCCTTGACACATTTGTGATGTTGGCGTTCATGACGCCCATCCCAGCCATGGCTTCGGCGTTTTCACCTTCGACGCGTTCTCTTCTTATGTTTGCGAATCTGTCGCGGAACCACTGTATGGGTTTTCCGATTACCCATCTTGCGGGGTTGAGTGCAAGGTCCGGGCTTTCTCCGCGGGAGGTGTGCCACGCTGCTGTGAAGTCGTCGAGTGAGCCCTGGTATGACGCCCTAAGCTCGCGGTTTGTGGCAAGGGGTATCTGTTTGGCTGCTTCTGCCTTAACCCACCCTCTTGTGTTCAGGGTTATGACTCTGAGGTCTACGCCCTCACCAGTGTACTGGAATCTTTTTGCGTAGGTGTATGCGCTGGATAATGCTGTTACTGCGCCTTTCTTGGTTTTGCCGTCTTCAACGTAGTTAGCGTACCGTCCCTGATTTGCTTGGAGGACTCCATTGCAGAATTCCTTGAAGAACTCTCCAAGATCCTCGAGGTTTACTTCGTCTGGATTTCCGATTCCTAGATAATGGGCTGTTGAGCGCAGTGCATTGTTTTGTATGTCATGTAGTGTGCGTTCGGCAACATCAAGGTTTACTGCCGTTCCTGCCGCATCGGCCATGTCAAGTTCTGCGAATACTCTGTGGTGTGTGTCAACCTCTTGTTGGGTTAGCATATCCCGTATTCTGGTGTTTATTGCGACGTCGCCTGCACGCAGTTGTCCTTGCCTCGTCAGGTCGTGGAACGCCCTATATGCTCCCTGATTTCTGGCTATGTTTAGTGTGTATTCCCGCGTGTACGGGTTTTCAGAAAGCACTGAGACCGCGCGTTGTATGTTGGCCCAGCTACATCCTTCGACTGCGACTCCCCTGTGCACTATTGTGAGGGGATAAGGGTTTCTTGACCTGGGACATACTATCAGCCTGTCGGCCTCATCTTGCGAGAACTGGCGGACCCTCAGGTGGACTGCGTTGTCGTCGTTTGTTTCCGTTGTAACGTTAGTCATTGCCTCAAGCAGGACGTCAAATGTCACCTTCTGCGGTTCTAAGCCTTTGACTCCGAATTCGTTCGCGTTCGTTATCTGTTCGCCCTGCCCCCTGTATTTTGCGTGGACTGCCTGCATGAATATGTAGAGTTGGAGTGCCGCCGACCTTGAAGATTCTTGTCCGAATTTCCAGGTGGCGCCCTTGTCGCTTTTTGCCCTGACTTCCGCCTGAACCCCTCTTTTCCGTGATGCCTCAGCCTTCCCGTCTTCGGGTTTTATGTCTAGTCCCTGGCTTTTACAGTAGTCCTGGAAAGCCTTCTCTTTCATGGCTGCGCCTATTCTTCCGAACTCGCCTTGCCCGAATATGTCCTGTGAAAGTTCAGCAAGTAGCTGTTCTCTTTCAGCTTCGGTCTCAGGTCCGAATGCTATGCTGTATCCGACTGGAGCATATGGGTTGCCGAGCATGTCACGGAGGTTCTTTAACCTATTGCCGTATTTTCCGAATAGTCTTGCGAGCCTGACCCTGCCGTAGTAGTCCTCGCATCTGCCTCTTTCGTCAGGAGACTCTGGCGTGCCAGGTGGTGCTGAGTTTTTCAGGGCTTCTGTCACGAATACTCTGTCGTAGGCGAATATGTCGCCAGTTGGTGACGGTAGGTGTTCATACTTGTTTGACGCGTCTATTCCGTCGCGAAGCATGCTGTCGTGTCTTGTCTCAAAGCATCTGCCTAGGTTTACCATAGTTTGGTAGAGTGTTTCACCATCTACCTCTGACTCGTCGACAAGCGAGGACATGAGGTCTCTCTGCTCTGGTGTGAAGTTTGACATCAGCATGTCGTTGAATACTAGTTTCCTCCAGGACACATTGTCTGCGGCGTCAGGGCTTGAGACTTTTCTCTAGTCTGTGGCATAGAATATCCTGTGTACTGCATCTGCTGGGAACTTGTATAGTGCGAACGCGTATTTCCTTATCCTCGCCTGCTCCTCATCTGTTGCTTCTCGGCCGTCAACTATTAGTCTTCTTGGGTCGTCTTGCGCAAGCTCTGCATTGGGGGGCATTCTTGATAGTTGGTAGAGTTCATTATCCAGCATCTCATATGCTGTGGGGTCCGCCATCCCGTTGCGGAACACGCACCTGTGCCTGAGTTCAACATCAGGTGAGTGCATTATCCTTGATTTTACGAACAATGTGAACATGTAGATGTAGGTTCCCCGTTTTATGTCATGTTCGAGCCTTGTTCTCGCAACGCGTTTGGCCAGGTCTTCGGCTGCTTGCGCTTCAGTCACCACTATTTCTGAGGACCTGCCGAGTTCGCGAACGCGGTGGTCCCTGTATATCGCCTTAGCGAGCATTTCCTCATTCATGTTCTGGTCTGCAGCCTTCTTTGTCAGATCCCGGGCTCTTTGCGATATTGATTGTTGATCCGCCACATGATGCTCAAGCAGTAGTTGTTCTCTTGCCTCGCCGTTTATTGTGTCACGTATGTAGATTGACCTTGCAAAGCCGACATTATCCAAACCATGGGTTCTCGCCTGTTGTGTGAGTTGGTTTACCCTAGCAGATATGTTCGAGGGGTTGATTGCAACACCCTCGTCCGTCAGCTGGCTTGTTGCTTCAGCATCTATTATGCTGGTTGCATTAGTTCTTATGTGCTCGTTGAATTCATGGGTTATAACTCCGTCTGCGGTCCTAGATTGCGCGAGAGCCATAGTCCTAAGCTGCCTCTCACCACGCACATAAATCGCCGTTGGAGTAAGTCCCGGCAAAAATCCGGGCAGATATCCATTATTGAATCTCGCGATTACGTCATCGGTCAGGTCGGCTGCTGATATCTCGTCCACATGCCTAATCCTTTGTTCTCTGCCTTGGTTGACTGCGAGAAGTAGTCTGTGTCCTTCGCCGACTAGGTCTGATACTTGTCTGCAGTCCCAGACCGTATTTATCGTATAATTGTATCCGCGTACGTTGTTAAGGCCTGATTTGTCATCGCCCCATGTTCGTTTGACGTAGCCGTAGGTTGACGTGTTGAGTGTGCCTATCCCCTCCACAATTATGTCCTGTGAATCAGCATCTCTTTTTATTCTTGCCCCATTTACTGGGTTTCCTTGGGCATCGCAGACTATCTCGTTGTTGTAGCGGGCCCACATCTTGTTTGCTATTCTGCGCTGGTTTTCAGTCTCTTTTTGGAAGTTTGGTCTGACGTCTTCGTGGTCACGGAGGTCAAGGAAGAACTCCTCGCATGCTTGCCTGCAGAAGTCGAACTTCCACTGTGGGTTGCCTATCCCGAATATCGATTCTTTTTGGATGAACATGTCGTCCCAGCCCTTGTGGGCTGCCATAACCATGTCAGCCTCGTAAACAGTCAGGTCTGGCCGGTCCCGGAATTCCTCGAGTGTGACGCGGTGTGCGTCGTGATATATATCTATTTGGGCATGAGCTTTGGCCTGTGCGTCAGGCGCTTCTGCTCCAATAACGTATGCGTTTCTAAGGGCTCTTCTTTTGGGAGGTAATCTTTTAGTGATTGCGAGATATCGGTCGTGAACCCTTAGGGCTGTGTCTCTTGCCATCCAGCCGAATAGTTCGGTTAGGTGCCGGTTGAATACGACGCCATCCCTTTCAAGCGCTGTTATCGCATCCCTTATTTTACCGTCACCGCCGTCAAATGAGACATAGGTAAACATCTCGGATAGTTTTTTCTTGATAGCGAGTGCGACTTCCGTGTTTATGGCTTCGCTTGAGTGTCCTCCGGTTTCGTGGTCCCATAGTGCGAACGCCATCGCGTCTGCGACAGTGACCTCACCAAGTGATTTGCCCATCGCTTTTTCGCGGTTTTTAGGCCTGTGTAGTACACCCTCGATAGGGGTTATCTTAATGACTGCCTCAGCTTCTGAAAACACTCCTTGCATTGAACGTGCTTGCTCACATTGTTCTAAGTAAGCGGGAGTTAGCTCAGTGCCGGCATCAGGTTCAGGGGGCAGTACTGCAAGTTTTCTTAGTCGAACTGACAGCTTTGGGACTGCAGCTGTTCTTCCTTTTTTTGGCTTACCTTTCATGAATTCGTCGCGAGCTGCAACATCCATGGAAGCCCATTTTGCTTGTATCTTACTGGGGTCTGTTGCGTCAGCTCCGGTTAGACCAAGTTCTACGCCGATGGTTAGTGTTAGTTCCGCATCAACTGCTGCTGAGTATCCCTCAAGTGGTTTGATGGGTTTGCCGGGTTGGGGGGGTTTGAGTTTTTTTTCAACCATTGATTTTATGACGCCGTCTACTTCAGCAGTTAGTCCTTCTTGGTTGAATACCTGGAAAAATCTGCTGCGGTCCTCGTCAGGGTTGAATCCTATGAACCTGTGTTTGAACTTAGATATGTTGACTGTTGTGTTATACATAAGTGTGAGTATAACGCCTGCGACATCGTCAACTGTCACCTCTCTCATGGGGACGACGCCTGATTTTTCAGTTCCGGGAAATAATGGTCCTGCAAGTTTTACCTCCTGTTCACGGCATCTGTTCAACAGGTTTTTAACGCCTCTCGCCAGCATGGAAACCGCGCCCTTTGCGTGGGGTGATGTAGTGGATAGGTCACATATTAGTAGTGGGTTGCCTTGATCGTCCAAGGTGGGTGCTAAAAAACCCATAAGTCCTGCCCTAAGCTGTGCTGCGCTGTA
The DNA here is from genome assembly GCA_964467145.1 of uncultured archaeon. Lineage (GTDB taxonomy): Archaea > Altiarchaeota > Altiarchaeia > IMC4 > SCGC-AAA252-I15 > JAHIYG01. Next base: position 13,191 of record CAYXON010000010.1, read on the forward strand.
GGTCACCGGCATGTTTGTGAGTATTAGCGAATCAGGGATAGGATTACGTTCCACATCCGCATCTCTTCGTTGGTCTGTCTCCCTTTGCACCTTAGCTGCTGCTGTTTTCATGCTAGCATCAGCCCTTGCTGCTTTAGCGCCTGATGTTGCGGTTTTGAGGGTTTGCTCAGCGATTTCAACTGCTAGCTGTCTTTGGCGTTCCTCAAGCTCTAGCAGAACTCTAGCGCGTCTTTGCGGTTCTGTTTCACCAGGGGGGGCAGTTCCAGTCAGAAATATCACCTATTTGTTAAATACCGGTTGTTCAGACTTAAATACTTGCAAAAACGCTAGAAAAAGGGTTTATGACGTCGTAAACCAAAAAAAACAAAAAATATCTTGAACATTGTTCATATCTGGTTTTTTATTATTATTTTAAAGTGATGTAATGTATTGTCCTACGATGAACTACGACTACGACATGCTTCTTGAACGGGTCTGGAAAGGACTCCCAGAAAAGCTGAAAAGCCATGAGAGATTTGAGATGCCCCAAGCAGACACACTGATAGAGGGAAACGTGACGATAATCCGCAACTTC
>CAYXON010000011.1:0-8253 GCA_964467145.1 uncultured archaeon
CGATCTTCTCATCGTCTGTTAAACCGTCTATGATTCCCAAATCCTTCATGAAATATAGTTCCTCTATCCGCTCCCCGACTGGTCGACTGTCCATGTGTGCCTCGTGCTGGGCTCTTAAGGCAATCGCCATATGGCTTTTGAAAGCATCATCCAGTCCTGCATCCCTTATCATGAACCGCCTCCACACGTCAGTGAGCTTGACCTCATTTCCGTGCAGCCTGTCGAGTTCCTCCCTCATGGCTTCCTTGTCTTTTTCGGTTGGCTTTGCGGCGATCCCGAGTTTTCTCATGTAATGCTGGAGCTCCGCGATGTTGGCGCCATGATGGGTGCGCCTGTGCTCGCCAAGGTAGAAGTTCATGATGTGCCTGTCAACATCAGACACATCCCACCAGTTACGCCCCAACTCAATGCTGGGTGGCGCTAGAAGTGGCTTCTCCTTGAATGTTTGGATCTTGTACGTCATAGCTTTTTCAGCGGTGGTATCTCCTGTTCTTTTGGTTTTATTTCTGGCCAGATGTTCCAGAGGTGGGTGAGCATCTCTGCGACGTGCATGCCGTCGTCGTCTTGACGGTATTGCTGCAGGCTTTTTTTTATTATTGTTTTGTCTGATCCGGGGATCTTGTACCCTATCCCGAGTTCCTTCATCATCGAGTAGGCTTTGGCTATTATAAGGCCGGTCTCGTTTCTTCGCGCCAGGTCCATGTGGTGTTTTACCATGTCCTTGTCCATATCCAGCTCCTTATCGTCAATTTCGAGCATCTTCAGCCAGTATCTCACGTCAAGTAGGATGGCGCCGTTGCCGACCACCCTGTATTCGTCCGGTGCCCCAGTCATCTTCTCCCTGTCAGCGTCTGTTATATCGGGGTTTCTGCCGAGTTGCCTCATCATGTAGTGCATCTCGGAAAGGTAGCTGCCGTCTCCATTCTCCTGCCAATGCTTTAGTTCATCCTCGATGACAGGCCAGTCCTCATGGGTCATCTCTTGAGGTGTGCCAAGTTTCTTGAAGTAAAAATGGGCTTGGGCGAGTTTGTATCCGCGGTTGCTTATCTTCGGCAGAGCCCTCCTGTAGGTCAGCACCTCAAGCCAGAGCATGTCAACGTCCCTTCCTGTGAAGTCAAGCCAGCTCATGTCTTCTCCAGGCGGCACTAGAAGCGGGCTCTCCCTGAAGGATTTCATCTTGGATGTCATAGTTTTTTCAGCGGCGGTAGGGGTGTTTTCTCTGTTTGCAGGCCTTCCAATACGGTTTTGTCGTATGCCCCAAGTTGCGTGAGGTAGTAGTGTGTTTTGGCAAGCTCTAGGGGGTCGCCTTCAGAGCGCGCCTTGTAGAGTGCTCCGACCAGCACCTTAGGTTCTGTCCTCTCGTCAAAGTCGACTTTCCTCAGTGTCAGCACCCTCAGCTCTTCAGAAAGGTATTTGAGCATCGCGACCTCAAGGAGGTCATGGTTTGCCAAGGCGTTTTTCATCGCGTCTACTATGGTGGCTCCGTCTTTTTCGCTCACAACCTCTGACGAGTTCATGCCGTTCAAAAAATGGTGGGTCAACGCTATCCCAACTCCGCTGTTAAGGCGCCTTGCCTCAAAAAGTGAGTCCACGAAAAACTGGGGGTCATCCATATTGATGTTCTCCCCTATCCCGAGATTATGGAGTATGTAATGCATCTTCAACACTTCGAACTCGTCCAAGTCATCGCGGCTTTTCTCAAGGGCTGCGACCATCTTACTCTTATCCCCTGTCGAGATGGGTTTTCCCAACCCTATCTCCCTCATGTAATAATGCATCTCAGCAAGGCGCACGCCATCATCTCCTTTACCTACCTTCTCGAGCTCCGCTTCCATCAGGGAAACGTCAGATTTTGTCATGCCCTTGGTTTTGTCGCTTCCGGGTGGTGCTAGAAGCGGGCTCTCCCGGAAGGATTGCATCTTAGTTGTCATAGTTTTTTTATTGGCGGCAGGTCTTGTTGGGTGAGTTTGGTTTCCTCAAGTCCCACGACTTCATTGATTAAGTACATTAGTTCTCCTAATTCTTTGCCGTCTCCATGTTTTCTGTATCTCTCCAGCATGTTTTTCGCAATCTCGGCGTCTTTTTTCCTGTCTTCATGGCTTATCCCAAGCATCTTCATGCAAGATTCCTCGCGAAATACTGCGAAACCAAAGCTGAAGTGCATCCCCCTAGCCCAGTCAACATACACTCCCATAAGCCTCTCATCCTCAGCGGTTACCTGCGGGTCCATCTTCAAGTACTTGGCAAACCCCTTCATCTCAGCAATAGTGGGGTTATTATCATCCTCCTTAAGATGGTTTGAAGAAACGCCCTCGATAAAAGTCCTGATTTTGTCTGTGAGCTCGACTTCGATGCCTAGTTTTCTCATGGCGACAAACAATCTTGCAGCAGCGTCAACACGCTCCTCCTTGCGCTCCTTAGGTTTCAGATGGAGCATCTTAGCAATCCCAGACCTTGGTATGGGTGGTGGTGCATTACCCTCATATTTTATCGGCATCTTCCTCTGCATGTCAAAAAGCGAACTAGTCATGCACTCCATGTCAGATGCTGTTACCTCCTGGCCGCAGCCGACCATCCTCATCCACATGTGCATGTGACCTATGTACCAGCCGTCACCCTCACGTCTCGCCTTCTCCAACCCCTTTACCATAAGTGTTATGTCATGTGCTTGGAGCTTAAGCTCCTTCAGGTCAGTTTCTTTGGGCGGGTTCAGAAGGGGCTGCGGTCTGCCGCCCGCGATTTTATGCGTCACTGTTAATTTATTGGGAAACACCAGCCAATAAAACCCATCACAACTCTACCCAGTGGCTGAATTCGTCCAGTTGTTTTTTAAGCTCATCAGGTGTGCCTCTGCCGTAGTCCGCCAGCCACCCATTATCCCCGAACTCCTTAGGTATGGTGTCGTCTGTGACTTTAGCTCTTGCAAGAAACTCCCCAAGGCCCCGGCACCTTATTACCGAGTCCCTCGGCTTCAGGGTTCCACTCCATGTCGCCCATACTTTGAAGACTGTGTCCGGGTATCTGCCGCCTCCCATATCCACAGCCAGCACGTCACAGGAGGGGGCGTGTTTTCTCACCAGCTCAAGGCTTGAAAAGTCTCGGGCGTCTCCGCAGACGAAAACGACGTTATCATAGGTTTCAGCGTATTCTGACAGGGTTTGGGTGCAGTCGGAACCCTTGTCAACCAAAACAGCTTTTGAGGCTTTAGGTCTGTAGGCGTCGGTGCTCTTGCCGATGTGAGGTCCTATCTCAACAACTATGTCTCCTTGCCTGACAACATCAGACAGAAGCCGCCTGTACACCCCTACATCGTAGACTACCCTAATCATATGTTAAATTTAAAGTATCAACCCTATAATATAGGGTATTTCAAGGAGACAAATAAGATGCGTTTAGCCCGTTTGGAGATGAAGGGGTTCAAGTCCTTCAGAGACAAGACCGTAATAGACTTCCCTGACAAGTTCATGGGCATAGTCGGCCCAAACGGGAGCGGAAAATCAAACATCACAGAATCAATATGTTTCGTCCTCGGAAAATCAAGAGGGCTCAGGGCAGCCAACCTGGCTGAGCTGATATTCAACGGCGGAATAGGCGGAACCGCAGCGGGAAAAGCGGTAGTCTCAATAACACTCAAGGAAGACGACGGCAGAACACATAAGATAACAAGGATAATCGAGCCTGATGGAACAAGCGTTTACAAACTCAACGACAAACGCACAACCCGGACCCAGATAGTTGAGATAGTCGGAGACAACGACTACAACATACTACTCCAAGACGACGTCACAAAAGTGGTTGAGATGCGCCCGCAAGACCGCAGAAAAATAATCGACGACTTATGCGGCATCGGAGCATACGACGAAAAACGCGACAAAGCACTACGGGAACTCGAAAAAGTCGAGGGCAGCATAGGCCAGACAGTCATTATACTCGGGCAGAAACAAGGATATCTAACGTCGCTGAAAAAAGAACGCGACGAAGCCATATACTACACAAACATCCGCGACGAACTACGGGACGCCAGAGCCACACTGCTTGACAAGGAGATAAAATCCCTGGAAAAACGCGAGGAAAAAATAAACCAGCAGACCGAGGAGATAGAGAAAAAACACTCAGAAGACCTTGGGAAAATAGCAGACTCCAAAACAAAGATACAAAACCTCAGCACGCGTCTCAAAGAAGTCAACCACGGCATAATAAAGCTTGAGGAAGACAGAAGAGGCAACAAGGTAGCGGAGACAAGGGGCGAACTGCTACGGGCCCAGGACAAGATAACACTCTACACAGACCGCCTTAACGCGCTCGTTAACGAGGAGAAAAACAAGAAAGAGATAAATAAGGGCGTACTATCGCAGGAGCGGGAGATAACCTCACAACTAACTGAAGCAGATCAAAGGCTAACACAGCTTAGAAAGGAACTTGTCTCAGAATCTGAGCGTGAGATAGATTCAACATTCGAAAACGAGCTTGACAAGCTTAAATCTGGCATATACGAGAGCCGCTCAAGGATAAAGGCCCTCACAGAACTAAACGCCAAAAAAGAGCAGGAACTCAAGAACCTAAAGGCTGAGCGGGACGCTCTTGAGTCCAAGATAAAGCAGACAGTCACAGAAGAGCAAAACAAGATAAACCAGTACCAGCGCTCAGACTCAGAACATCATAAACTAATATCTGACATCCAAAAGTGCGAGGCAGAAAACGCAAGCCTAACTTCAAAATCAAATGAGGCAGGCGAACAACTCCAAAAACACAAGCTACTACTCAGCAAGAAACAAAGCGAACTCGACACAATAATGCGGACGTCCGGCGGCCTGCACAGGGCTGTGGCGGCAGCCACGGGACTGAAAAAAGTCATAACAGGCATACACGGTCCAGTGATGCAGCTCGGCGAGATAACCGAAAAACAATATGAGACCGCACTAAGTGTCGCAGCAGGGGGCAGGATGCAGTACGTTGTGGTATCAACAGTCGATGACGCAGCCAAATGCATAGATTATCTGCGAAAAAAGAACATCGGAAGATGTACTTTCCTCCCGCTTGACAAAATAAAGATAAAAACCGAAGACAAAGCCCCGAAAGGCGCGATAGGGTTTGCCAGAGACTACATCAAACACGCCAGCAAATTCAAGAAAATATTCGACTACGTATTCGGGGACACAATAATCGTCAAAGATATCGAGGCAGCCAAAGCGATAGGCGTTGGCTCATGGCGCATGGTCACAGTAGACGGAGACCTGCTTGAGATGTCTGGCGCGATGACTGGCGGCCAAAGACCCCAGAATGCGGAGATAACATTCAACAACCTTGAGGAACTCGAAAAAGAAGTGCAGAAACTGGAGACCAGCATGAGCTCACTGCAGAAAGAATATGACTCATCTGTTGAGGCAAGGCAGAAAAATGATTCACTCCTCATCAGCATCAGACAAAGGCTAAACAACGAGAAAGAATCGCTTGGAGGCCTCAAATCAGAAAAAGACATGGCCTCAGAGCGCCGCACAAACATGAGAGAGCGCCTCAACAAACTAATCGAACAAGCATCTACGCTGGAACGGGAGATTCAGGAGAACCGGCTCGAATCCACGAAACTCGATAAAACAGCGAACGCATCAGAGAAGCAGATGTCCTCCCTTGCAAAAGAACGGGCGGGCGGGCCAAAATCACAGACTGAACAGATAAAAGACGGGATACGCGACCTAGAGGTTGAAAAGACCAAACTCACTGAGCAGATGCTGTCTCTAAAACGCCAAGGCGACGAGATAAGCTCAAGGCTTTCTGAGATATCCTCACAATCCAGTGAAGTCGCCTCCGAGGTAAACGCGCTAAAAGACAGGGTCAAAGACCTTTCAGACAGCCTCAAAGACCTTGAGAAGGCATTCACCTCAATAGATGATGGTATCTCAGCGCTAGTAACCGAGCGCACACAGATTGAGGAGGACCTGACCCGGATTTCATCTGAGATAGGGATGATGCAGGCTGGGATGGAAGGCGCCAACATGCGCCGCCAAGAATTCATGGTCGAGATGGCCAAGATAACAACACGCCTTGAGGAACTCAGGAAAACATTCAAAGGATACGAGGGCGCCAAAATAATCGACAAATCAGTGAAAGAACTTGAGGATGCAGCACTAAAGCTTGAGCAGAAGCTGACAGAATTCGGTCAAGTAAACCTAAAAGCAGTCGACTCATACGAGAGTGTCAAGGAGGAGTACGAGCAGATAAGCTCCAAACTCGAGACCCTAAAGACCGAGCGCCAGTCCATATTTGATTTCATGGAAAAAATTGAGGCCAAAAAGAAAGCCACCTTCATGGAGGCATTCGACAAGGTGAAATCCAACTTCGAGCGCATATTCGCAGAACTCTCAGACGGCAAAGGAACACTCATAATAGACAACCCCATCAACATCTCGGATGCTGGGCTTCTCATAAAAGCCTCGCCAGCCGGCAAGAAGCTGATGTCACTTGACGCGATGAGCGGCGGCGAGAAAGTCCTCACATCAACCGCGTTCCTTCTGGCACTGCAACAGTACAAGCCATCATTCTTCTACATAGTGGACGAGCTTGACGCAGCACTTGATCACAGAAACTCCGCAAGGCTCGCTCAGATGCTTGCAGGCAGCAGCAGCCAGTTTCTCATGGTCACCCACAACAAGAACATGCTCAAATACATGAACTCTGCAATCGGGGTCTCAATGATAAAAGGGGTAAGCCAGATAGTAGGTGTGAGGTTCGACGGACAGGAAGATGTTCAACCATCTTAATCACATACTGAAAAAGCACCCGATAATCCTCATAATCCTTTTCGCCCTACTTCTGCGCATGTCGTTCTTCCTTGTCCTGCACCCTTGGACATGGACTCCGCAAGACTTCATAAACAACTCATACAATGACGACAGAGGGTATGAGTCTCTTGCAAGATACATAGTAGAGGGATTTGGGTACTTGGAGTTGGATTCCGCTAAAATAGACTACCGGATTTGGCAGGCAGATATTATGGGATACCGCACAGCCGGCTATCCATTGTTTGTTTCATTTTTTTTCTACATCTTTGGATTTATCTATTGGCCGGTTTTTCTCACCCAGATACTTTTAGACCTGCTGGTAGTCCTTCTGATACACCTAATAGCCTGTAAGATCTACCCCCGCCACGGAGTGCCTTTTGTCGCTCCACTACTTTACAGTCTAGACCTTATGCCAGTATTCTATTGTTTGACTATCAGAACAGACGCCCCGGGCACATTCCTGTTCACACTCTTCATATACGCTTTGATGATTGCGAAGGAGCGCGGCTGGAGAACTGGTGATTTCGCGGCTTTAGGGCTTATTCTAGGTGTTGCAACGCATGTTAGGCTGATATTACTCTATTTCTCACCCTTCATAGGGCTATATTTCCTATTCGACCGGGCCTTCATAATGCGGGGGTCAAAACACATACTAAAATCGATGGTAATCCTTTATCTCGTATTTTTCCTGATTCTTTCACCGTGGGTCTACCGCAACATGAGGGTCTACGGCTCACCAGCGCTGTCAAGCCTTCCAGGGATACACATGTGCATGTACCATGCGGGGTACCTGAAATACAAGATAGATGATGTGGGGTTCTACGACGCATTCCATGAAATTTGTGATGAGTCTGTGGTCGGGGTCGATAACCCATTTGATGAATCTTCACTATGGGTTGGCAAATCAGTTGAGTACCTGTCACAGCACCCTGCTGAATATATGGCCAACCACATTGAAAGTGTCCTGTTACTTTTCACCCGCCCAATGACGTATGATTCGCGTTTCCACGACACATTCAAGGACGAGTTCGCTGCTGTTGGCGTTAGTGCTAAAACCTTCAAGTCAGTAACCTCCTTTTTTGTCGGGGCTAAAATACTTCTTGAGGCAATCTTCTTGTTGCCTGGTCTTGTGATTCTTTTGTGGGACAGGCGAAGGAGATTTCATTCGATGGTATTTTTGATAACCCTCTTATTTTTCGCAAACCTTGTGGGTGTAGTCAGCTGGCACGCTGGCGGCAGGCTAAAGCTCCCGATACTCCCTTTGATAGTCATCTCATCTTCTGTGGGGATATGTTCGCTGGCTTGGAAGATAAAGTCCCTCAAAATAGTGCGTATAGAATCAGTCGGCGGCGCGAAAACTATTCATGTCTGCTGTCCCTGGAAAACCAGGCGAAGACCACGACAGAAATGACGGATGTTGCGGCGCTGAATACGAACGTCGCCCTGACGCCCCCCACCATAACCTCCCAGAGAA
>CAYXON010000011.1:8263-12630 GCA_964467145.1 uncultured archaeon
CTGCAATAAGCCCTGCGGGAAGCGCGGAAAACCCGACCACACCCTGGTATATCCCAAGCGCTGTGCCTCTCATATCTGGTGCTGCGAGGTCTGCGATGTATGCTCTCTGAACGCTTTCTAAAATCGCCATGTGCACGCCGTATGTGGCGAAAAAAAGAAGGCACATCACCCAAGAGTTGACAAACCCCATCCCAGCGACTGTGAGGCCGAATACGAGATACCCCAGGTATATAGTTTTTCTTCGACCTAACTTGTCAGATAGCACCCCCGCAGGCACTGCTGAGATGCCATATACTAGGTTGTAGAACATGTATGCAAGTGGTATTATCGCAAGCGGCATCATAAGGTCTTGCGCCCTTAGTATGAAAAAAGCGTAGTTGAATGCGCCCACCGAGAAAAACACGGTAGCCAAAAGGTTCACCTTGTATCTTCTGCCAAGCGAGTTTATGTCTGGCTTCCAGCCTTTTAGGTTTCTCACCGGGTTCTCCTTTTCCCTTACGAAAAACAGCACCGCAACAGCCAATGCAGCTGGTATCACAGATATTAGAAATATGGTCCTGTATGCCCCGTCAAGCCCGTATTCTGCTGTGAGGTAAGGCAGTATCAGAAATACCACCAACGGCCCCATGAAGGCGCCGATCTGGTCCATGCCTTTCCTGAACCCGTAGGCTCTGCCCAGCATGGGCTTGTCTGTGTAGTCTGCAACCATCACGTCCCTGGCGCTTCCCCTAATGCCCTTACCTACCCTATCCAAAAACCTTATGAAGAGTATCTGCGGCCAGGCGGCGGCGAGTGCGAAAAAGGGTTTGGTCACAGACGATATGGTGTAGCCCCAGAACACGAACGGCTTTCTTTTGCCCACCTTGTCTGAGTACATGCCGGAAAGCATCTTGACGATGTTTGCCGTTGACTCTGCAATCCCCTCTATCAAACCCACAACATAGGCTGGCGCACCTAACACAGATGTCAGGTAAATTGGCAGAAGCGGGAATATCATCTCAGACGAGAAGTCTGTCAGAAAACTAACAACACCTAAAAGTACGACGTTTTTCTCAAGTCCTTTAAGAGGGTTTCTCATGGGTCTGGCCTCAGCTCAAAAAAATTATTGGCAGGCGCCGTACATACAGCCCTGCGGGCAGGAGTATATTGTGGTGCTGAAATGCTTCTTCTCTGACTTGTCGCAGGAGCCTTCCATCAGCTGTGACGGGTTAATGCATGCGTCTCCAAAGACTTTGCGGGTGTTTATTGTGATGTCTCCCTTAACAGAGTATTCTTCGCCCCCGTCAGTGTCTGCGCAGACTATCCCGTTCTTTTTCATCTCGGTTTCAGCAGGCAAAATTCTTGATTCCACAGCATCAGCTGAATCTACTGCATCTTTCACTAGCGAATCAACTGCCTGCGTCTCGGCAGGTAAAATTGTTTCTACTACTGTTTTATTATCCTGCCATGATTCCGTGACTGTAGTTGCAGGCTCCCAGATTGTGTAAGATGCTTTGTCTTTTACGCAGGCTCCCATGTAGCAGCCGTTTTTGCAGTAGTGGAATACCGTCTGCACAAGGTATTTCGCCCTAACGTCGCAGATTCCCTCCTGAAGCATGGAGGGTGTCACGCAACCGTCTTTGTATGCCTTCACCTTCTTACCCCTTGTTTCACCAGCCGTGTAGATGTTGTCGCCTCCGTCTGAGTCAACACAAGCCGGCTTGATGGTTGTGCTGGTGGTTGTGGCGTAAGGGGAAGTCGGGTGCGAGAATGCTGCGCTAACAAAAGGCACAACCATGAATGCTACAAAAACGATAATCACCAATGAGGATGCGTCTGTTTTCATTGTTCTCTTAATGTGAGTATATGTTAAAAAACAGCCCCACACCCCTAATTGAGTTTTTTCAGTGGTGGTATTTCGTCTATTCTCTCATTCTTTTTAGGTAATACGAGCGAGGCGTAGTAGAGGCGGTTTGCGAGATCGTGTCCATGTTCCTCCTTCCTTGCTTTTTCGACAGACTCTCTAATGCATTCTACATCCTCTTTAGTTATGGCTCGTTTGATTTCCGCTTTGCCAACCCAATACCATGCTTCCGCCATGTTTCCTCTAATGTCGTGTTCCCTTAAGTTGTTCAGGTATTTGTCGATTATCTTTTCATCTTGTTGTTCGACCTCCCTTGGCGAACCATATACTCGGAGTAGCCCGTACAAGCGGAGGAGGGCGAATCCATCATCAAAGCGGGGGATTGTGATTCCATCATCTAATGCCCTTTTCCCCGGAATCTCCTTTGCCATACCCTCGACTTCCTCATTTGTCATCTTTACGTCTATTCCGAGTTTCTGAAGGTGGTGCGTCATCAAGCCAACACTTAACCACTTGCTTTTCCGTCGGCTGTCCTCCAGCTGCAGCATCATCACATCTTTTGCTGTTGGGTCTATCAGGGGATTTAGGCTGAGGCCGTCCATACATGAAAGAAGGTAGATTGCGGTGGATCCCCTGAAGTTAAAAATTAATTTCTCTGGGTCTTTCAGCTCGGACATTATATCTGCAAGTGTTTGCTTCCACCCACCATCGATTATTTTGACATCTCTCTCTGTGACATTCATCCACGCATCCATCCTGTCTGAAGGCGGCGTAAGGAGCGCCGGCTTCCTGATGCTTGCGAACTTGACGGTCATACAGTAAATATGTGGCAGGACGACAAAATAAGGATATGCTTTAAAAACATCGCCGACGTAGTCATTTAAAGGATGAAAGTTCAGAAGGCTGGTATCGGGGATGTGGATGCTATGCGTTCACTAATTGAGTTGCATGCGAAAAAGGACAAGATGCTGTCGCGGAGCCTCAGCTATTTGTATGAGAATTTGAGGGATTATTTCGTTGCAATGGATGGCGGCAAAGTCGTCGGATGTTGTGGGCTTCATATTAGCTGGGTAGACCTTGCAGAAGTCAAAAGCCTCGCAGTGCATCCGGAATATATGGGCAAGGGCGTCGGCAAGGCTCTTTTGGAGGCTGCAGTCAATGAGGCAAAGCAGATGGGAGTCAAGCGGGTCTTCACCCTGACTCTTGAGCCTGAGTTTTTCAAAAAACACGGTTTCAAGGTTGTTGAAAAGGATAATCTTCCGATGAAGATATGGGGCGAGTGCATACAGTGCCCCAAGTATCCGGACTGCGACGAAATCGCATTGTCCTACGACTTTTAGTTGTCGCTTCTCAGAACTGTCTCTCCAGGGTAAAGTACTATGCCTTCGTCTTCTATCTTGTAGACTACCTCTTTTGAGCGGTGTTTGGTGCCCCTCATCTTGAGGACCTCTATGGTTCTTATCCTGTCTTCGCCGATTTTTTTGTACTTCAGGTTTAGGACTCCGTCAACAAGATATGGGAGCCCGAAGTTTCTGTAGTCCTGCTCTGACTCTGAGACTATGATTGTTGTGAGGTTCCATTTCCTAAGTCTGTCAAAGAGCCTCTGCACCGCTATCCTCTGTTTGGCTTCGGTCTCGTAGAGCAGGGTGAATGCGGAGATGCTGTCAAGGACGATGCGCGATATGTTCTGGTCTATTATTTTGTCTTCTATTCCAAGGACGCCTTTTTCAACGAAGTCCTTAAGCTTCTGGGCGTTTAGTTCATAGAATATGAAGTTGCCTGTTTTCTCATGTTCTTCGAGTTTGAAACCGAATCTGTTCATGTTCTCGTAGAAGCTTTTTTTGCTTTCCTCAACGCTTAGGTAGAGTGCTTTCTCCCCGGAGTCGACGCCGGCTATCGCGTAGTGGAGTGCGAGGGTTGATTTGCCGCTTCCGGCTGTGCCCTCTATCATGTTTATGGATTCGCTCTTGTATCCGCCTTCTATCAGATTATCAAGCTCCTGAATACCTGTTGTTTTCCTAGTTATCATCTCAGACCCGTTAAGAGATTGTGAATGTCTCTATTTAACCTTTAGCCTATAGCGCAGACAGTATAAAGTAGGTTCCTACCATAAGAAGGGCAAGTGAAAGCACGCCCCTTATGCTCGTTTGATATCTAAGGACTGCTTCTTTTTTGCCTTTTGCCACAAGATGTGAGATCAGCAGGTAGTAGCTGAGGTCAGCAATCCAGTGTCCTAAAAGGACAAGGCCTGCGCCAAATAGTCCTGCGTTCTTAAATCCTTCAAGAAGGAGTCTTGCACCAGCTGTCGCCCACCACATGGGGAAGGCTGGGTTTAGTGCTGTGAATAGGATTCCACCAACGACCGTGCCTTTCGCAAGGGTATTCTCACATCCTTCAAGTTTGAACGGGGTCTTGTACAGTTTGATTGCCGAGAAAATCATGAAACCCCCACCTAAAAGGCTCAATGATGTGGTGAAAAACTCAGAGACTATCAGCTTGCTAAGGCCTGCAAGTATCACAAGCA
>CAYXON010000012.1:0-12518 GCA_964467145.1 uncultured archaeon
CGGTAGGTGATGATTTAATGGTTAGGCTGATGGCGTTTATCATGTTTATAGGGGGGGGTATGTCCATTATAGGGGTTCCCTTCCTGATGGTGGGGTTCATGAAGTGGGTTGGAGGAGCGCTCGCTGGCATGGGAATGAAGGGGATGTCAGATGCAAATACAAAAACTGAGAGGTGGACTAACTTCTCAAAGATTGCAGTAGGGGGAGCTATGATGGGGCAAGGTGGTGGGGGGATGCTTACTGCAGCCTCAACAGCAGCTTATATGAGTCATAAGGACTCAGCAGGCTCCGGGAGCATGATTCCGAGTTCTTGGGGCGAGCTAAAGGGGGACATGAAGGGTTTTTGGAGTAAAGCACACAAGGGCAGCTCAGACAGTCCGGGCCAGGCGACAGGCATGAGAAAGCAGTTCAGCGACATTTTCAAGGACCACGCAGTTGAGACTTCCGAGGCGTTCAGTGAGCTGACGTCAAACGCAAGATATGGGACAGCGAGGGTTGGTGCGAAAAGCGGTATTGACGGCGGCTACAGATCTGTTTCAGCACCTGGTGCGGGACCCAATGCAAGAAGCAACTATGGGGGGGTTGAAAGGGGTAAGGGCATAATACGCGAGACCGAGACAGACCAAGCCGAAAACAAGGAGAACATACCTTCTTCGATGGCTGGCAAACAGGACACCTCAACTGCGACGGGTGAATATTTGGAAACCAAAGGCGGCAAACCAACGAGTTTCGACGAGGACACTTCCATGTTCGCGACAAGGGGGGACCGCGGAGAACAGAAGACTACCGAGACTGTGTCCGCGATAGTGCCTGTTTTTAACATCATGAAGAGGCTTGACCTTGTGGCAGACGGTGTCAGAGACATCTACGGTGGAGTAAAGGGTATGGGCGGCGCAGCCATGAAGGGTGAGGGCCGCTCTATCGGTAGCTCTTTTGGTAGGGCGTTCAAGGGCGTGGGAAGCGTACTTCTTGCAGCCACCCCGCTTAGCCCGTTTCTGATTATGAGGATGGTCGGCAGGCACCTCGTCTCCATGAGCACAGTACTCCTACCGCCTGTTATGCACCCGGCAGCCCACTGGCTCGGAAGAAGACTTGGTGGTATGTCATTCAGAAACTTCACAAGAACCGCCCAGTTGGATACTCAGATGGCATTCCACAGCAGAACGCATAGGGGTCTCATGAAGCAGAAAAGACATAGGGAAGAGGAACTCAGGGAGTCTAGTGCGACACCACAGCAGATAAGCTCTGATGCGGCATTGGGGGTCATAAACGGCAAACTTGCTGCTGTGGAGTCGAAAGCTGCGGCAGCGCTTGACAAGATGGGTTACACCAAGAGCATGTTCGCAGACATAATGCCCGAGTACGTCAACAACCAAGCATACCAGCGCAGCCTAAACAGCCTCAGAAAAAATAACCCAGACCTTTATGAGGCATACGTCAGAGGTTCAAGGGTCACGGAAGCTGACCCACACACGACAGGCACTGAAGACCTCTGGAAGAGGTGGTGCGACGGAAGCATAAACTCCCCAGAAAACAAAAAACACCGTGACGAGTTCCTCGACACCGCAGACCAGATGGTACAACACCACACGATCGGGCAACAACAAACAAATCTTAGAGACATAATAAAGAAGGTAAAAGACGGCACCGCAAGCGCAGATGAGGTAAAGGCGTTAAACGAGTTCATGCGACCAGGCGACACAAACATAAGAGACCTCAGTTCACAGATGCAGGCATCAGTAGTCAGAGAAAACACGGAAATCAGAAGTATAAATGCGGACAAAAAACTTACCCGTGCAGTTAAGAGGACAATGGTAGCGGCTGTCACCCAAAGAGAAACCGCGACAAGGGCAACTCTACAACCACAACTTGACGCCGCCATGAAGGCAGACCCCAGGGAGCGCGGTGAGCGTCAGAAGCAATTTTATGCTGTCGCGTTCATGCGCTCAAACAGTATCGGCACATCAGAAAATGAAGACCACAACATCGCAATGCAGGGCAATTTCATTGAATCCAATCCCCATATGTTCGCGTGGAGTGGTGACAAAGACGGCACAGGAAAACTACAGCGCCAACGCTTCCTGAAGGTGGAGGGCATATACGGGGGGGCTGCGAAGAACCTGCAGATGATATACAGAAGAAGCCACTACATGAGGCTCACCCAGGAGGGGCTAAGCCATGAGGAGGCGATAATAAGAAGCGCTGGCGTGAACCTGAGACTGTATGAGGACAGGGAAAACAACATATACATGGGCGCGAACGACCTCACATACCTCAGTAAGACAATAGAAAGACAAGACTGGGCCATGAAACACGTGATGGAGCGGGGTTTAAGACTCAAAGAACCTAAGGCATTCTGGGCAAAGTACATAGATGAGGAGGACGTAGACCTCAAAACAGGCCTTCCGAAAGTTGGTGCAGAGATAAAGGAGAGGCAAATGATGCTTGAGGAAGTTGCTGAGCTGACCATAGAGGAATCCCAAAAAGCCAGGGGCGAAGGAATCAGAGCCCCAGACGGCACAATACTTGCGACAATAGGCTCCAACCCCTCAGTCCACGACGGCGACAGATTGGTTGTCGCCAAAGTACTCGACTGGACGAACGAACCCCACATGATAGTAAAGAAAAAAGTGGGAGTAAACCCAGACGGGAGCATAAGTTATGTGGAGGTCGACACCAAAAACGCGGCAGTTATTGCGGACATAAGAACAAACCAGGCAGATTATAAGGTGGTTGACCCAATCCAGATGAAGGCTGGGATAACACAGTACCGGGAAGTCACAGGAGTCAGAGAAGACGGGGCAGTACAATACAGGTCTTGGAGGCATTTCGGTGAAATCACATACCAGGTGGATGGCGGCTACAGCCGCAAGATATACGCTGCGTCAGAGCTTGTCGGAAGAGACAACGCGCTGGCAATAGCTTCGGGAGTACCAACAGACAAGGTTCTAGCGATGATGAACCCAGACGAAAAACGAGCTTACCTAGTAAAGCAAGGAGCCAATACCTCTGAGGAAGTGAGATTTATGAGTGAGACCGAAGTCGTAGAGGCAGCCAAAAAGGAGAGAGAATCACAGATAAAAAAACTCAAAAAACAACAGACAACAGACGCAGAAACACTAACGCGGGATGCTGCTGTTGAAGCATCAGGCATACTTAGCATATCAGACCCCAAAGGAGAGTATGTGGCCCAGGCCCAGAGGAGCATCCACATCCACAAAGAGCATCAGGAGATACTTGCGGAAGCACTCACAAAAAAGGAATTCAGCAGATTATGGGAGGAGATGAGGAAGGCAAACAATCCCATAACAGACGCAGAGGATGAGAGGCAGGTTCGCCTGCAGGCCAGACGGACCGCGCAAGCACAGATAATGGCGCTGAAGACGACAGTATACCAGGGTTCCCAAGCTACTGGGATAGGGGTTGAGAGGCTTGTCGTATTCGACGACGAAAATAACGTCAACACATGGATGATATCAGACTACAAGGATTCTGAGAAAGTGGTCCTGAGCGTTAACGCAGCGCACATGACAGAGGACTTCCAAGGATTCATTAAAACATCGCAAGAGAACGAGATACCCCACGAACTAACGCACACACCAGCACACGACAGGATGAGGGCATACTACCTAACAGACAAAGAAATCAAAAAACTCGAAGAAGGTGGGGAATTAGAGGGTGTTAAAGACCCTGCGAGGATTCTTGCACACAAAAAAGACAGGCGCACATACCAGACAGACGTCGTAGGAAAAGACAGGAAATCCCATGACAGGATGCTCAGATACAATGGAGCATCAACCATGCGAAACGCGGCTGAGGAGGTTATAGCAGACACCACAGCAGGAGATCCTGAAGCCCTCAGACAGAAATACGAGATGGTCCTAGAATATTATGCGGGCAGGGAAAGACTTGACGCCCGCGACAGAATGAACGCCGCAAGAATAGCTGCAACAGCAAGGAAAAGAGCGGTGAGTAGCAGAGGAACAGAATGGACTGACCTAGCAGATGATATGGACGCATTAGTAAAACGCTCAACCGCAAGAAGAAGCCATCTGAGAGAATCAGCAAAACTAATGGCTAAAAGGCAGATGGAAGAGCAGAAATTAATTGCGTTAGGCGTTAATCCAACGAGAATACCCGCAATGCCAGAGATTGTGAAACTTGATGGACAGATAGGAGTGATTGAGCATGAGATAGCTACGGAAACAACACTATCTCCAAAATACCAGTTCTACCAAGAGGCAGAGGAATACTACGGCAGGCTATACGACCACGTAACAACATCAGGAGGGACACCATGAGCGAATTCACGGAACTTGAGAAAAAACTAATTGACTACTTCAAAAGGGACTACATGTCAGAGGCACTCGACAAAGCATCAGATGAGATATACTGGCTCGTTGTCGAGCACAAATTCGGCAAAGGCGCCAGAGACCCGACAATCAGCATAGACTGGGACAAACTATTCAACCAGAACCAGTGCCCATCATGCGATGGACTGATAAAACTCGAAAAAAACCAGTACGTTTGCGGTAAATGCGCGCTGACAATGCCCACCACACTATACGACGAGGCGGAACGACAGAACAAAAGACGAACACTTCTAGAACAAGAGGATGAACAACTATCAGATGAGGTAAAAAAACAAGGGATAAAATCCAGAAGAATAAATGACCTATACAAGATTGCCGAAGACGAGGCATTCGAAGAGATAGAAAAATCTGAAAAAAAAGAAGAATATGAACAAAAATAGTGCGATAGCGTGCGTAATAATAGTGCTGATACTAGCCCACACCATAAGCTCAGTAACAGCTGGGGGAGCAGACCCCGGAGAATCCACGATATGGCAGATTTCAGTAAGCAAGATAACAGAACCACTCCGAAACGGAAACTACCGGATGACAAACATAGTGGCTGGACTCACATACAACCCAACAATATACTGCATACCAGGCTCCACAGACTGCCACGTCAAAGCAGGGATGCAGGAGCTCATAAACAAGTGGATAATGATACTCATCCCATTCTACAGCATAGCCATACTCTTCACAGGACTGTTCTTCCTTCTAAAAGCCGGAACACCAAGGGGCAGGGCGAGGGCCAGGTCAATGTTTCTCAAACTCATATTCGGCATGGTCCTAGTCGCCCTAGGACCGGTGATATACCAGGCAATGCTAGAATCATCAGTCATGCTAACAAACTATTTCTGGGGGGGCTCAGGACTCGGCGACAACCCATCAATGAACCTACTATTCGTCCAAGTAGACCTTGAAAGCTCCTTCTTCGGACCAGGCTTCGACGGAAGGTCAAGGATTGGTGAAATAGACGACAGACTGAAGAACACAGGCCTAGGATTCTCGTGCATATTCTCAGTTCTCGCAGCGTTCCTTATACTAATTGCGGGATTGATGGTGTGGGTGAGGAATATGATGGTATTCTATTATGGCATATTCTTCCCAGTCATACTATTCTTCTACTCATTTGAGGTCACAAAACCGCAGGGGAGACTGTGGCTCAACTCAGCCCTGAAATGGATATACGTACCCCCATTCCAGGCGCTCATACTATCTTTCATACTCGTCACCACAGACAATATGCTAATCTGGGATTACAGCTCATTCACCATGGGAAACATAACAAACACACTACTCAGCAATATGATGATGGGTTTTCTCATACTCGCAGGTCTCTTTGGATTCGCCTTCGCCCCCATGTTCATAGGACAGCTGATGTCGTGGGTCGGGGACGTGATAGTCGCAACAGGCCTCGGCTCAGGAAGGACATGGATGGTCGCAGCAGGAGGCATACTAGGGGGAGCCGGCGCAGGATCACTAGTCTCAGCAGGCTCTGAGATGTCCAGACTCTCTTCAGTCGACAGATACCAGAACTCCATGACCCCCAGCTCAACAGCAGGCTCCATGGCAGCCCTCAGGGGAAGCGGAGGAGTAGACTCTGGAGACGGGCAAAACATGGCATCAAATGGAGTAGGCGCTACCAGCATGCAGTCAGGAAGAGGAGGAGGCAGCGAAGGCAGACAACAGAGCAGTTCATCAGGCGCAGTGGGAGGACAACCAAGCTCAGGGGGAACTGGTAGAAGACAGACAAGTAAAGGGCAAAGCCCCGCAAACAGGGCATCAGGTGGGGCAGGACATGCTGGAGAAACTGATGGAGAACAGATGGTTGGAGGTGGCAGTGGTGATGAGGTAGTGGGGGGCAGCTCATCAGACGGAAGAACAGGTGGGGGAAAAGTTGAAAACGAACCAACAGAGGAAGAATCAAGATCCTCAAGGC
Source organism: uncultured archaeon (assembly GCA_964467145.1). Taxonomy (GTDB): domain Archaea; phylum Altiarchaeota; class Altiarchaeia; order IMC4; family SCGC-AAA252-I15; genus JAHIYG01. Next base: position 6,292 of record CAYXON010000012.1, read on the forward strand.
TTATGAGAGGCGAATCACTAGGTAATGCGGGGGGCGGATTCAGCCAAAAAGACCTTGACGATGCAAGGGGGGAAGGCCAGAACAATGAAGAGAACACAGATGTTCCTGGACAAGAAGCCGGAGAATCGGAGCCGATGATTATACCAGGGGTAATGAGCGAGTCAAACATAACGAGAGAAACTGCAGCACCAACCCAACAGATGAGGGACGGACACTCAGACAGCCACACACCCCAGAAATACGAGCAGCTACTAAGAGGCAAGGGGTCAGCAAACCAGGGTGGAGGGGGATTCAGCCCAGACGACCTAAGAAACGAAAGGAATGATATTTCAGACCAAGGAGGGGCAGGTTCAGCAGGACAACGCAGTGGTGAAGAGCCGCAAAGCCCACTCGGAGGGCAGAATATGCAGGGAGGAGCAAGAACATCAGGTAAACAGCAAGCATCCGGCGCAGGCAAAAACGCTAGAGGAATAATGCAGGCAATCGGAGAACAACCAATGCCAAGCACATCAGGAGAAAAAAACGCGGGAGGCGACAAGACACCCTCGCATGAAACACAAAATACATCAACACAAGAAGCATCAGGCGGGGGAACAATACACCCAAGCGCAAGCCACAAACAACCTGCGAAGGGAGAACCAAAAGACAAAAGCGGAGAACTAGATGAAAAAGCTAAGATGGAACTCTACCTGAAGCAGCTAGCTGAAAACAGAAGATACGACAAAGCATACGGAAAAGCCGCGGAAAAAGAGGCTTTGATGAAAAAAAAAGCAAGAGAAAAAGAGGATAAAAAAGACTGATGAGGGGAAAGTAGATGAGCGAGGAAGTAAGCGAACTCAAAAGGGCGATAGAAGCCGTTGACAAAGAGCTCGAAAGACTTGATGCTGAAGAGGAAAAACAAAAAAGCAGACAGCTCACAGTAGATGAGGAAATAGATGTAAAATCAAGGATACTCGACCGTCCCCTAATGGAGGAAAAAGATGACGAAGAAGAAGAAAAAAAGGAAAAAGACTTCGTAAGGCCATACATACTGGAACCCACAACAAGGGGAGCATCAACAATGATGATGGCGCCCCAAGTAGCTGGTGAAGGCTCAACAGGAGTAACCCCGAGAAAATACATGTCAACACTCGCCTCAACATCCATTATGGGAATAGTCAAGGAGGCGATGGCGATAAGATACGACACCTCCCTTAAACTGAGCGGCGAAAGACATGGTATAGACGTTAAAAACATATACAGTCGAATGTGGGCGATGACACGGATTGAGGAAACCAGAAGAGAACGCATGTTCGCAGACCTAAAAATGATAGAAGGTAGAACCCCTGAAAGAGTCCAAAAAATAAACCAACTAAACGAGGCAAGACTAACAGGTACAATGGATGCCAAACAAAGACAAGAACTCAAAAAGCTCGAAGACGAGGAAATCTCAAGATACACAATAAGGCAGATGATGATAAACGATGTCCCCATACAAGAACAGGAAAAACTAAACTGGCTAAGACCGGTTGGAGAGGGGGCATATGGGGTAATGCCATACACTTACATCTCAAACTACGACCTTCTTAGCCCAAGCCAGAGAAAAGGGGTTAGATGGCTGTACGACAACATACTCCTCAGATACCAGAACGCACTAGCCGGAAAGTTCCTGCCAAAAAACGTTAAATCAAAGAGTTTCAAGGAGAAGAAGAAAAAAGACCTTGAAACACTATTTGACGACATGGACGAAGAGATATACAGCGATAAAAAATTCGCAGAGATGGTAAAAAAAGGCATCGCAAAACTCGACAAGATGGAAGAGGAACTCAGGGGATACGACAGAATCACAGTAGGTGAAGAGAAAAAAATAAACCAGATGCTCGCAGACTACATGAAAAAACAAGTATCACTCTCAAAAGAAGCCGAAGAATACAGCTAAGAAGAAAATAGTATATATACGCCCAAAACAAATTTCTAAAGATAAAACATGCCCTACGCTATCCCAGCAAACATAAGATACGAGGAAAGGCTTCTAGGCACCCTCACAATAAAACAGTCACTATACCTGGGCGTAGGGCTGATAGGCGCAGGACTCGTCTGGAAGGGGAATTTCGGAATACCGGAACCCCTGAAGGTACCGATTGCCATAACCCTTGCGCTCCTCGGTGCCGCGTTCGCATTACTCAACCTGGAGGAATTCATAAAGAACTATGTTGGCTTCATGCAGTCCACAAAACAGAGCTCATGGATATCACCCGCAGCCAGAAAGCTAATGGACATCCGCTCAATAAGGGCTGATGCAGTATTCATGCAGGATAAGAGAATACTCGGAGTTCTCAAGATAAGGCCAATAAACTTCGGAGTACTTAGTGAACAGGACAAAGACACCGTAATCTACGGTTTTCTCGAATTTCTGAACTCCCTAAACTTCTCGATACAGATAGTAATGCGCTCCGTAAACCTCGACATAGAAGACTACTTAAGACACCTTAAAAGAAGAATCAAACAAAGGGATGATAAAATGGCTCTCGCCTACTACGAACACTTCGCAGAGTACATGAGAAGCTATATAAAAGTCAACAGAATAAACGACAGACACTTTTACATCATAGTCCCAGGAAAGAAAAAACAGACTGAGGCGGAGGCGATAAACTACCTAGAAGCACAGTGCCAAGAACTGATGTCCAGACTCTCGCTTTCAGGCATAGTGTCTGAGAGAATGAACAACGTACAACTCATCAATTTCTACAAATCATATTTCACAGACACCTTTGAATTATACGACAACTTCATAAGCCCCATAACAATGTATCGGAAGATGTGGCGAGAGGCTCCAAAGCCGATAAAGGATCTCAAAGGCTCAAAAGAAGAGGAGGAGGACAAATAAGAATGGCGAAAGAAGACAAAAAAACAAAAGCTGAAACCTACTCCGAATACGAGGACAGGCTGATAGAATACCTCACCTCACCGTCAACAATCATACAAAAATCATCATACATCCAGATAACCAAGTACCACCAGATAATATGCGCAATAAACTATCCAAGACTCGTTGACCCAGGATGGCTCACAAGGCTTATCGAGATGAACCTAGACTTCGACCTAGCAGTACACATAAGCCCGTATAAGGTATCCACGACGATGAAACTGCTGGAAAACGAGGTAAAAAAGCAGAAAACAGACTTATACGCCCTTGAGACAGAGGGTAAGATTGTCCCGCAGTCGCTGATACAACAGCACCAGGACACTATGTCGCTTTTGCAGCTCATACAGGAGGGGACAGAAAAAATGTTTGACATGTCCCTTTACATAGACGCCAAAGCATACACCATGGAGGAGATGGATCAGGTCAGCAAACAGATACGCGACACCATGAACTCCATAATGATAATACCCAAGATACCCTCATACCAGATGTACAAGGGACTCAGAAGCGTACTGCCAATAGGCAGAGACGACCTGCAGGTAACGCGAAACATAACCTCGTCTGCTGCTGCTGCTTGCTTCCCGTTCGCGATAACATCGCTTGAGACGCATGCAACAGGGATACTAATAGGATTTAACGAATACAACAGCATACCCATCATAATAGACCCATTCCAACTCTCAAACCCCAACATACTCGTTTTAGGAACATCGGGCGGGGGAAAAAGCTACGGCATAAAGCTGATACTCATGAGGGAATTTATGGAGGGCGTAGCCATAAACATAATAGACCCCCAAGCAGAATACACCGAACTTGTGAGAACATTCAACGGAGAAGTAATAAGGATAGCGCCAGACTCAGACAGCGTCATAAACCCGTTCGACCTCATGGATCAGACATATGACGAGAAAAAACTTTCCCTCTTAGCATTCTTCAGATGCCTTCTTGGAGAGCTGACAGAACCGCAGGCCGCAATACTTGACGACACAATCGACAGAACATACGAGGAAAAAGAGATAAGCGCGGACCCCAAAACATGGAGCAAGAAGCCACCGCTTCTGGAGGACCTCTACAACGAGGTTCTGCCGCTGACGCGCTCCCAAAAGGAGATAATATACGGGCCTGCTATGGCGATAGTCAACAGGCTCAAACCATACGTCTTCGGCCCTATGAGGTTTATGAACCAGCACACGAAAATCGACCTCTCCAACAAGATGATAAGCTTTGACATAAGGGATGCCCCAGACTTTGGAAAGGGCACCATAATGTTTTTGCTTCTGGAGTACGTCTACACCCAGATGAAAAAGTCAAAGACCAGGAAGATTCTGGTCATTGACGAGGCTTGGACCGTCCTTTCAGCAGGGGAACAGGCAGAATACATCCTAAGACTCGTGAAAACCTGCCGAAAATTCAACCTAGCACTCATTATGATAACACAAGACGTCGAGGACGTCCTAGCATCAAGGGCAGGAAGAGCCGTACTGACAAACACCGCAACAAAAATACTACTAAAACAAGACACCTCAATACTTGACAAGATAGTGGACTACTTCCACCTTAACCAGGCTGAACTGAGGTTTTTGAAGGTCTCAACCATGGGCAGGGCACTCCTAATCGCCGAGACCACGAGAGTCCCGATATACATACAGGCCTCGCCTGAGGAGAACAGGATAATAACCACACGCCCAGACGAACTGATAGCAAGGTCTGAGATAAGGCGTCCGGAAGGGATGGATCTGAAAAAAGACTTTGACATAAACAATTCAGTCCAAAGGAAGGAGGAGCTGACAGACGACCAGATACAGGCCCTACTCCAGAGGGGTTTTGAGGAGATGAGAGTCAAGACCCTCATGGGTGAAAGCGACATATTCATTCTCAGAAACGAGACGGAAGAAACGGACGAACACTTCGTCCTCCAGCACCTGATACTTGCAGATATCAAAAGATACACTGACAAGGGGCTGATACACCACACCAGACTGCCAGACGTCACATTCGAAACAAAATCCGGGAAAATCATTGCAATAGAGGTCGAAGCCGATGTCGGAATCAAAAGGAGCCTAGACAACATGAGCGAAAAGCTCCAGATAATGAAGAAATACGATGACTACTTCTACGTCGTCGGAAACCCAGCAATAAAAAGGGAATATGAAAGCAAGTTCGGCAATGTCATTCTTAGGGAGGAAGTACATGATAGGATAGCCTCCTACTTCACATAAAAAAAACTTTTTATACCAGCGCTCAAATAGATTAACTGATGGTGCCCATCTCAAAAGACAACAAGAAGTGCGCTCACAGAAGCGGTGACAGATGCGGCAACGAGAAGGTGGCTAATTCGCCGATAGTCAACGACAGCCTGCAGTCAAGATGGTACTGCAGCAATTGCCCATACTTCGAATTGAACGAATTTGAACATGGACCGTAGGCTTTTGAGCGCTTTAACACTTCTTTTCTTTTGCGCCACAGCATACGCCCAATGCGGTGAGAGCCTTACTGAGATGGTTGCTGCGCAGAAGATGTTAAAAGACGTCGGCTGGCCGATAGGCTTTTTCATGATGGTTTACATGGGCATAAAATGGATTATTTCAGAGGGCCCAGAGGAAAGGGAAAATGCTAGGCGAGGCGTGATATACGTTGTTATAGGTGTTTTGGTGCTTAGGACAGGGGTTGGATTGATAGAATATCTGATGTGTTAAGCTGGTTTTTATTACTGAAGAAGAAGAATGTATTAAACATGAGCGGCTGGATGAAGACTGTCGGGGTTTTACTCGTTTTAGCTCTTGCGTCCGCGCCAGTCCAAGCCTTTGACGTTGGCGAATTCAGGACCGTCGCCCTGGCGCTCGGGTATTTGATGATGGTTTTGATGGGCATCAAATGGATTATCGCAGACAGCCCAAACGACAGAGCAGACGCAAAAAAAGGGATGATGTACGTCGTAATCGGGCTCCTTCTTGTCGCCTCAGCATGCTCTCTCCTGCACCTCTACGAGAGCACAGCAGGCGCTTCAGTGTCCGGCTTCTCATACTCTAGTTGGGGGAGCGTCGGCTGCTAACCATGAAATGTGAAAGGGTTATACTGAGGACTGCCGCTATTGTTATCACAATTATCTGCTTGACTGCGGAAGCCTCAGCAGCCAGTTGGATAACGGGCATGAAAAGCCTCGCCTACGCGCTTGCATACCTCATGATTGTGATAATGGGGATAATGTGGATTATGGCAGATAGCGCCAACGAGCGCTCAGACGCGAAAAAGGGGATAATGTACATCCTTGTTGGAATTCTTGTCGTGGCATCAGCATGCCAGATAATGAATCTTTACTGCA
>CAYXON010000013.1:0-12293 GCA_964467145.1 uncultured archaeon
CTCATAGTCACCCTAATCCTTCTTTCAGGGGCAGTATCAGCGTTTGAGGAAATACTCTTTAAAGGGGGGGTAGATTTTGCACTTGGTAAGTGTTCAGAAGTTATAACAGAGGTTGTGAAGATAATTGGGGATGGACTATCAAGCCATCCAAACTTCGACGATTGGCCCACATTTAACGAACTCAGAAAAAGCCTCAACTGGCTAAGTGGAATATTCATAATAGCGCTGACTCTCCAAGGAATCAAATATATTATCTCAGCCGAAAGCCCGGCATCAAGAGCCAAAGCCAAACTGTCAGTCCAGAAATTATTCATAGGAATGATAATCGTCGCAGTGAGTGATGAACTATTCAGATATGGACTTAGCATATCAAATGCACTAACAAACAACCTCATAGAGATTGAAGGATACCAGGTCGGAGCGGAGAAGATAGGGTTAGTACTAAGTAGTTTAAGTTTAGCCTGCGTATTCACACCAATAACCTCGATTATACTGCTGGCACTTTTCATAGTCTATGTCGGAAGAAACATACTCATACTGATACTGTGGGTGTTTTTCCCACTCATACTCACGCTGTACTTCAGCCAAATAGGTATGCTCACAAGACTCGGCTCAAAAGGAATAAACCTATACATCACCGTCGTATTCTCAGGTCCAATTATGGGACTACTCTTCAGAGTGAGCCTAATGCTTATGAGCGGGCAATCCGGTCCTGCACTTGACAACCTCGTGTCCACCACGATGGCGCTTGCCACATTCCTTCTGGCCGCATTAAGCCCACTGTTTCTGTTTGGCCTCATGGACAAAATCGGCGCAATAACAGGGATGATAGGCTCGGTTGGGGGGGCAATAGTTGGCGGAGCATTGACTGGGGGGATAGGAGCAATCGCGGGAGGACTCGCAGGATCGGCTGCAAAACTCACACAATCAAACTCTAAAGATTTAGGCATAGGCGACACTCAGCCAAGTACAAGCATCAAAAATGGCCTAGAAGACAGGGGAAAAGAAACAGATGATGAGCTGAAGAAAGAAGAGAAAGAGGAGGAAGAGCAATCTGGGAAAGTGCCATATGCTTGCCCGCACGGCAGGGGCAAAGGTGATGAGGTGTGCATAAGGCAGGCTAGGATGGCTGGAGCCTTCGAAAAGGGCAGTGTAGTGCTTGAAAACCCGAAGACTGCGAATATGAGGCACAACGGTAAAAACTACCAAGTGCATGTCGCAGAACACGCAAGCGGAGGATTCTTCCAGGTAGTGACAGAAAGCGAGGGACACACATCATACTACAACGTCCCGAAAACAAGGGGGGTAATGAGTAGCGAAGACATCATAGACATGATACGCGAGCAGAAAAGGGGCAAAGCGGGAACATTACACAAAGTTGTGAAAAACATGTAGGAGGATTTGAAAAAAATGGACGACAACGATTTTGAGGACATTGCGAAAAAGGCTGTGGAGACGTTTGACGAGATACTTGAACTTGAGAAAAAGATAGAGGAAAACCCGAAAGACGCGGAGGCGCTAAGAAGACTAGGTTACCTCTATGAGTACCGGGGGGATTTGGAGAATGCCGAAAAAGTAATAAAGATATTGATGAAGTTAGAACCTGGAAACCCAAGATACAACATAGCCCTCGGCAGAGTATACGTCGAGTGGGGTAAAAAAGACCTGGCTGAGAAAGAACTCAAGATTGTACTAGCCATCGACCCGAAAAACTGCGAAGCCATAACGAGTATGGGTGTGCTAAGATACAACAACGGACAAAGACAGGATGCTATAAACTGCTTCAGGAAAGTCATTGAACTCAACCCAGACGATCCTGAGGCATACCAGCACCTCAGCGCAATACTTGGGCAGAAGTAGCAGCTCAGTTGGGGGGTTTTCCCCCTTGTTTTTTTATTTTGATGTCTAGGTCGATTATTTGTTTTTGATAGTCTGAGATTATTGATTTGAAGTTTTTTTCTTCTAATTCTCCTTGTTCGAATCTTTGTTCTGCTTTGGTTATTAGTTCTTGTATTTTTTGTTTGTCTTTTTCTAGTTGTTCTGTTAGGGGGGTTGTTTGGTTGTGTGGTGGGGGGGCGTAGGTTAGTGTTTCGTTCTCGTCTTTTTTTCGGCCTATGAGGTTTTCTTTTTGTTTGAGTTCTGAGATTTTTTCGTCTTTCATTCGTTTTTCGCGTTCTGCGAGTTTTTTCCTTGTTAGCTCAAGTCGTTCCTGCTCGGTTGCTGGTTCTGGTTCGGGTGTTCTTTTGGGTGTGTTGGTTTGGGGGGGTTGTTGTTTTTCGGTGTCTTGGGACAGTTCCTCAACTGCTAGCTCGTCTTCTTCATGCGGGGTCTGTTTGTTCTGCTTTTCCGTGAGGGTCCTAGGTATCAGGACTATGAGAAAGACTATTATTATGAGGCCCCCCGCTATCATGAGCTCGAGCTCGTCTATGAACAGATTCTCCATCATTTTACTTTTCCCTTGCTCAGTCTATTAATCATTTATATTTCAGGTATTATATCTTACTTGATGCGGTTGGCTGCTCTTTTAGTTGTGGGTTTAATCTTGGCGGTTTCAGCGGATGCTCAGGATTTGTGCTCTGTGGAAGCCTTCGACAATTTGGGGGAGGTTCATGCAGTGGTTCAGTCATGTGACAGCATTGGAACATTCTCGCTTGGTGGGATGTATGAGGGAGAACTGCAAAAGTTGACTTTTAATTACCCGCAAAGTTGGAGAGGTACGTTCACGACGTTTAAGGTTGACGGTAAAATCTACTGCACCTCAGAGGACCCGAGAAATTGTGAGCTCGCAGACGAGTATGTGATAGAGGCTCCTAAAGCGGTGGGCAACACAGTATCCACTACATGGCTTCTTCCAGAGGTTACTGTAACGCAGAAGATGACACTCAAGGAGAACAAGAGCGTGATAGAGTATGATGTAGTTAACAGGGATGAGGTTAACCACACCGTTGGCGTCAGAGTCCACATGGACACCATGATTGGGTTGAATGATGGGGCGCAGATATACATTCCTGGAGAAGGTCTAAAGACGACTGAGTGGGAGTACGCTGGTGAGGACATCGGCTTCGAATACTTCAAAGCATACAACACCCCAGAGGAGCCAACGATAGTCGCTACAGGATTCATAGACCCGAAAGTTGGTATGACGCTGCCTTCGAAGTTTATCATAGCAGACTGGAAGAGGAGCAAGGACACCGGCTGGGACTACATTATCTCGGGGTTGCCCATAACTGGAGACTCCGCAGTAATATTATACTATGAGTTGGGGGTACTTCAGGCAGGTGAGCAGGAGAGTGTCGTTGTCGCATACGGCAGCGAAAAGCCGGTGCTGACAAAGGAGAAGGGCGAGGTTGGGTTGACTGAGATAGTGTTGGGGGAGATAACTGGGTACTACTGCCCAGGCGACAACGTCAGCGTTAAGGCTGATGTTTTAAGCACTAACCGGGAACGGCAGGGGTCAGTCAATATAATCATCAAATCAGGCGAGCAGACGGTGTTTGAGAAGAGTATACCGGAATCGTTCCCTAAAGACTCGGTAAGGACAGTCGGGGCAATCTGGACTGTGCCAGAGACTGAGGAAGACGCCAAATACTCGATAACCGCAGTCCTTTACATAGACTCTAAAAAGACTGATGAAATAGAAAAAAAGGATGTAGTCAAGGTTTCTGTTAGAAGGTGTGCAGGTGGAATCCAAGTAAGCGGTGAGCAGATAGTTGGGGGGGCAGCCGCAATAACGGGGGTCATGATTTTTGTCGGCTTAGCAGGCATCATATTGACGGCCTTAGCTTACCTTTGGATTAACTGGGGTTCTGTGGACTTCACCAAAATATATGAGGGTCAGAGAGTCACAGTAACCGTCGCAAACAACACCAGAAAAACCATAAAGGACACAGTCATAGAGGACGCAATACCCAATGAGTCGATGATAAGGGTTGAGACCATGAATGTTACAAGGACAAAAAACAGTTTAAGGTGGGTTGTCGGAACGCTAAAACCAGAGGAAAAAGCAACACTGGAATACATCATAAAGGGGGGCTCAGCAGTTGGCGGTGCAACCTTAACATGGAATAAAGGGTCAAAAAAAATATAGATTAAAGTTGTAGTGGATTAAGATGAGTGAAGTAGACAAACTTGTGGAAAAAGTTGTTGCTGAAAGCGGCAAAAGCGAGAAAGAAATAAGAAAACAGATGACGGAGAGAAAAGAGAGAACACACGGGCTGTTGTCAGACTACGGCGCAATATACGCAGTCGCCAAAGAACATGGTATAGAGCTCTCAGACAGTGAGGGAGCGTACACTCCACTGTCAAAACTAAAACCACAAAACTCAGCAAACCTAGTCGGCACAGTAAAGGCGGTCTACTCAGAGCGCGAGTTCGGCCGAAAAGACGGAAGCAGTGGAAAATTCGCATCAACACTGATTGTCGACGACACAGGCGAGATGAGGATAGTTCTGTGGGACCCAAACACGTCAATAGTATCCAAACTAAGGGTCGGTGACACACTACTTGTTAAAAACGGGTTTGTCAAGGAAAACAGGGGCAGCATAGAAGTCCACGCCGGATCACTTACAAATCTTACGATAAATCCCAAGAATCTGTCGGTGAAACTCCCGAAACTTGAGGAGAAGATAGACCAGATAAAGTCACTTGAGGCGGGTCTGCCGTCAGTCAACATAGTATGCAGGGTCTCAAGCTACTTCCCAAAAACTGAGTTTCAGCGCTCAGACGGCTCAAAAGGCGGAAGAGCTTCATTTATAGCGGAGGACGAAGGCGGGAAAACAAGGGTCATCCTATGGGATCCACTAGCGGATGCGGAAATCGCGGAAGGCGACATAGTGAAGTTGGAAAACGCCTACACCCGAGAGGGCATAAACGGGGATGTGGAGGTTCAGGCAGGCTCAAGAAGCAGGATATCAAAGACAGACGCGAAACTAAAACTGAAGCCACTGCCGCAGAAGAAGACGGGGGCAGTAAAGATAAACGAGATAAAACCAGACATGAACGGGTTCGACATAGATGCGCGAGTCCTGAGGGTATATGAGCCGAGGGAATACTCAAGGGGTATGATGGCGTCGCTGATACTGGGTGATGAGACAGGAACAATAAGGGCGGTGCTGTGGAACGAGAACTCCGAGGCAGCCAGCAAACTCAAGGAGGGCGATGGTGTAAGGATAAAAAACGCCTACGCGAAAGCAAACAACATGAACAATGAGGCAGAAGTCCACCTCGGCAAATACTCAAAGATAAAGGCTGAAAAAGATGTGAAGGCCCCAACTGCGGGCGAAATAAACGAGAACATGGCAGAGGAAAAGAACATAGTAGACCTTGACTCCTCAGACAGGTTCGTCAGAATAAAAGGCAAGATAGTCCAGATAGAGGAAAAACCAATGTTTTACATGACCTGTAACGAATGCTCAAAGAAGGTCCAGAACGTCGGCGGAGAATGGATGTGCGATGAGTGCGGAATAGTTGAGGGAACACCGAACATGATAGCCTCAATCGTCATCGAGGACAAAAGCGGAAACATTAGGGCTGTCGCCTTCAAGGACAAGGCGGAGAAGATACTCCACATAGACGTTGAAGAAGCCATGAACCTCATAGGCGAAACACAAGACGATAACGCGCCACTCGCCGTAGCAAGAGAGAGGATAGTAGGCAAGGAGATAATACTTTTGGGGAGAGTAAACTACAACGAATATTCAGACCAGCTCGAGTTCATGATAAGCGAGGCAAACTAATTTTATGGACTTGGTGGCTCTCCTAATAGCTGCCGTAGCACTGGCTGTTACACAGCTGATGGAGGGGGGTTTCACATCCCACATGATAGTGCGGCTTGCCCTCATGGTAGCCCTGCCAACAGCATATATAGTGATTAAGGGGCGAAGACTCAGCGAATACATGATCGGGTGGGGGAACGTCAAAACAGGCTTAAAATACTCGGCTGCCCTTATTCTGGTGGCGCTTCCGATAATGTATTATGGAGCGGGACTTTCGGAGTTCCAGGATTATTACCCGCTTTGGAAGCCTGCGTCAGAAAGCCCGTGGAACTTCATCCTCTTTGAGTCATATGTTCTTGCGCTGATGTTCTCATGCGAGTTCTTCTTCAGGGGATACCTTCTCACCACACTAAACAATTCTAGCCGGTTCGGAAACATCATGCACGCGCTCATCTACATGGTGGCGCACGTCGGAAAACCTTGGATAGAAGTCTTTTACTCATTTGGTGCGGGTTGGGTGTTCGGTGAAGTCGACACAAGATGCAAAAGCATATTGCCATCGCTTATGATGCATTACATATCATCAGTCATATTCGACCTGATGATACTTTATCGGGCTGGGATACTTTAAGGCCATATTTATGGTGAGTGCCAAATAATTGAACATGAAGTATTTACCGCACATAATCGCTGCTGCGGCAGTTCTTGCGTTTATACTTGCCCCGTGCGGGACATTCATCGAAGGATTCGGGACTGGACAGTGCCCGAACCCCCAGCAGGTGCTGATACCGCAAAAAGACTGCCCACCACCCAACATACTAGTTGACGACAGATGTTGTCCGGACGCAGACGACAACGGAGTATGCGACGAGGTAGATGTGGTAAACATGCCAAAGGCTAATGTCGTCACATTGGTTGAGAGCACAACCACAACAACATATGAGACGACCACAACAACCACAACAACTTCGACAACAAGCACAACAACTTCGACCACAACCACAACCCTTAAAAAACCAGTCGAAAGAAGAGGTTGCATGGACTCAGACGAGGGGGAAAGCTACGGCACACCAGGGTACACCGAAGGATACAGAAAGATGCCGCCATACGACCGTGTGAACATGAGCGACGTTTGCGTAAACAACAGGACAGTCAGAGAATACAGGTGCGAGGAGGGGGAAGTATACTCAAGAGACCATTTATGCGACAGCTGGCAAATATGCCTTAATGGTGAGTGCTGCCTCGCAGACGACTCAGACTGCAAAACATCAGCCGACTGCTGCAGCGGAAGATGCATGAAAAAAGCCTACACAAGCAGGTGTTATTAACAGATCATATGCAGGCGCCGTCAACACACCCGTCAGAACACCGCTCAGTTGGTGAAGCCTTAGACACCATCGACGCACCTTTAAACCCAGTTTTCATAACGCACTGAGCCTCGGATGTCCCTGGCTTGCGGCACAGATATGATATCATCTGCGTGTATAGGTCTCCCTCATTACACACAAGCCGCTCACTTCTTACCCCGCAATCATCATTCACTGTGCACGCAACCTCAGCCACCGTAGTGGTTGTCGAAGAAGTTGAAGAAGTCGTCGTTGATGTCGTCATAACAATCGTGGACGACGTGGTCTGCGCAGTAGTTGTTGTGGGCTTTTTCGTAGTCGTTGTCTGAGCCTCGTCTGAGTCGCATATACCATTCTCGTTCTCGTCCAAACAGCAGTCTGAGCCGACCAGGATATATTTTTGGGGACAGAATGGTTCATCAGGCTTTTCCAAAACGCCCCCGATTTTATCGTTTAATGACTCTGGAACGCATAAGCATCCGCAGAATAGCATAACCAACGCGACCGCCGATATTATCCTAATGCCCATCATCACATCCTACCTAAGAGGATATGGAGATGGGGGTTTTTTAATCAATATCTAAGCTGGTTTTTACTGGCCTATAATAAGTTTTGAGGGGGCGCGAAGCCCCCGCGTGTTTTCCTTATATTGACGCCAGGGGTATTTCGGTCTGGCACCGGTTCTGTATGTCCCAGATGCCGCGTATCTCCTTCGGGGTTATGAAAGATATTGCTTTGCCGATTTTGCCTGCTCTGCCAGTTCTGCCTATCCTGTGGATGTAGCTGTCAGGGTCAATTGGTATGTCGTAGTTGAAGACATGACTCACGTCATCTATGTCAAGCCCCCTTGCAGCCACATCTGTTGCGACCAGGAACTTGAACTTTTTCTTCCTGAACCCGTCCATCACAATCTCCCTCTGCTTCTGGCTAAGGTCTCCGTGCAGTGCCTGGGCATGAAATCCCCTGCGTTGCATCAGCTTGATGAGTGTGTCAGCCCACCTTTTTGTGTTGCAGAACACTATCGCGCTGTCTGGATTTTCAGCCTTTACGACTTTCTCGAACACGTCGAGTTTCTCGTCTTGGCTCACCTCGTAGTAGCACTGTTCTATATCATCGACCAGTATGTCGTCTTCGCCTGTTGATATATTCTGGGCGCCCCTTGTTATCTGCTCAGCCAAGTGCCTGACGTTGTCGGCTATTGTCGCTGAGAAAAGCATCGTCTGCCTATCCTGTGGTATGAAAGATATTATCCTCCTGATGTCGTCTATGAATCCCATGTCGAGCATCCTGTCAGCCTCGTCAAGGACTAGTGTGTTGACCTGCCTGAGATCTAATATGTTTCTGCCAACCAAATCGATTAGTCTGCCGGGTGTTCCGACAACGATTTGTGAGCCGCGCCTCAATTGTTGCGCCTGGGCGTTTATACTTGCTCCCCCGTAGACGCAGACGACGTTTGCCTTCTTCTTGTACCCTATCTTTTTTATCTCGCCAGCAACCTGTATCGCGAGCTCTCTTGTGGGAGCCACGACAAGCGCCTGAACCGCCCTGTTTTGGGGGTCGATTTTTTCGATGATTGGTATCGAAAACGCTAGAGTCTTGCCTGTGCCCGTCTTTGCCTGGGCTATCAAGTCATGCCCCTTCAAAAGCAGGGGTATTGCCTCAGTCTGTATCGGCATTGGGTCGGTCAGACCGTGGTATGTCAAATCCTGTATGACCTCAATGCTGAGGTCTAATCCTTCAAATCCTAAATTATCCATTCTAAATTACCTAACTATTTTTTTTGTTGTAGAATAAGGGAAATTCCTAAAAGGGTCTATATCTTCAGTGAAAAACGTTAATATGTCACAAGATAATGTTTATTCCGAAATTCTACTCTAAACAAATACAACGAACCACAAGTATATAAATCAAAAAAAGGCGATTATTGGCGTTTTTCACGATTTTATTTGCTTTGTTTCAATAGTGTTGTACTATGTCATTTAAGGGTAATGTCTCACTTGTTTTGGGGGGTCTTGGACCTTCGCTTGGCAGAAAGGGGACCGCAAGCGACCTGACCGTGTATAACCACAAAGTTGGGGATATGGTGTTGTCTTTTGTTGAGCCCACCACATACCCTGACAAGATACAGTCGCTGACATCTGCTGTGAACATGTGCGACCAGGCAGTGCTTAAGGTTAACGCAGTGGACGCAGTCTTTGCGGAATCAGTGGTGTGCCTTGACGCCATGGGCGTTGAGAAGGGATATATCATCTTGGGTGAGGGGGTGGGCGAGAAGAGCATACGCGACTTCACCATTGGCTCACTTCTTGAGAAGTACTCTTTCGTCTCCGAGCAGGTTGTGGAGTTGAGGGATAAACTCGCAGAACTTGAGCCGGCGCGGGCAGGCAATGTCCTGGTTCAAGTTGACCACTCATTCACGGTAAAGGGCGTTGGAACTGTTGCACTCGGAGTTGTGAAACAGGGAGTCGTCAAAAAATATGATAAACTAGGGATATACTCGGCAGGCGGTGAGACCATCGTGAAATCCATACAGGTCCACGACACCGACGTCACAGAAGCCGGGTGCGGAGCACGCGTAGGACTGTGTCTTAAAGATGTCAAACCAGAGGATGTCACACGCGGTGCGATACTTTCAACCGCCAAGGTCGAGACGGTAAAATCATTTGATGTTGAGTCCACAATATCAAAGTACGCGCAACAAGGCCTGAAAGAAGGTGATGTTTTCCTAGTGAACGCGTCACTGAATTATGTCCCTGCAAAAGTCGTTGGTGGAGAAGTAAAACCCGGTGGCTCGGCGAAGATAAAAATTGAGCTTGAAAAAGAGATACCAATTATTTCAGACAGGATATCTTATCTTGATCCGAGCAGGAAAAAACCAAGAGTCTTCGGATACGGGAGAGTAAAATAGATAACATCACTCTTTCGGGAATGCGCTTTCCCTTAGGTTCAGATATATGTACCTCATAACCGCCATCTTCTTAGGGTCTGATACAGTGTCTTTATTCTCACTTATAGCTTTATCAAGTACTTTTACGTCTTCGCCAGAGGCAATGTCAAGTGCCCTCGTCAAATTATGCATTTGTACGGCAGTCACTATGTTTGTTGCGTCCGTATAATCACTGCCAAGCCGCTCTGCAACCTCAAAAGCGCGAAGACATAGTTCGTTTATCTTATTTCTGGGCGTAATCTCCCTAAGCGGCACATCAGCCAAATGGCTTAAGACTTCGTCTTCTCCTGCTTGAACCTTTACCCTAGGGGTCCTGGAGTTTTTTCTCGCGTTCATACTCTTGCCCGAATTATTTCAGAGACCTGCACCTCATCCAGTGGCACATCACCTAGTCCTGAGCCCACCTGAGTTTTCGTTATCTCGCCGAGCTCGTAAAGCTGCCTTCTTCGAGAGTTAACCGCATCCTGTATCCTGACTGCTGTGTCAAACTGTTCAGCGTCCATTGAGTAGACTTTCTTCATGACCTCCTTGCCAAGTAGCACGCCGCGATAGTGTGAGTTGAATGCAGCATATATCAGCTCCTGATCCTCCAATGATCCCCTCGCAAGACCCTCAAGGACTTGAGAACAGTTGCCGTCAGCGAGCGCCTGCGCAAAATTGGATATGCCAAGGCGGCCGTCAAGGCCGGTTGCCAAAGCATCAAGTATTGCAAGAAGAGCCCGCGGCTTGTTCTCACTCAATCTTTTAACAAGAAGTTCCCTGTTGCCGCCGTCCGCAAGATACTTTGAAAGACGTCTTGTCTTATCAGATGATGAGAAGAACTCGGAGACTACACCATACCTTGTCTCAAGGTCTGGGTGGTTCAGAAGCTCTGTTATCCAGGCATCATCAACTGAAATCCCATCAATTCCTAGAAAGTTTGTGGACGATGGCCGCACATAATCCTGAAGCGCCTCCACACTCTCTTTTCTCTTGGTCTGAGGCAGCTTTATCTTAGCAAGAAGCGCCGCTTTTTTGGCTACCCTGCCGAGGCTACCCCACACATCCCAGGACATCGGCTCATTGTATACCATCGCCGTGAACTCGTTGCCTGCCTCAGTCTGCTGTATTCTGCTGTAGAGTATTTGTCCTGCGTCTGAGTCCATCGCGTCCCTCATCCTTTTTCTTGCGAGTTTAGAGTCTGCAAAACTCTTAAGCGCCTCGTCGACTGAGTGGGGGCTTCGCGCCACCAAGTTGAGGACCGCGTCTTGGACTTGACTGTCGCCTAGCTCCCCCATGAGAGAGCGGAAAGAACTCCCTTTAGTGAATATTCTGGCAAAAAACTCAGGACCTGCCTCCGAGGAAAGTCCATCAACAAGCTCCTGCCTTGAGAGCGTCTTTACTGAGAAGAGTGACCTTTTGAACATTGAATCTATTTTTGCGTCAAGGTCTGGGTTAACCTCACCCAGGCTTTTTGGACCACCTGCACGTTCGACAGCCATATGATAAAATAGGAGGGGTTAAGATAATAACTAGGGGGTCTGAAAAGCACATGATTTAAGTGTCTGCCGAGGGAATAGGGGCCATATTTGAGGTTTTCGGTGGGTTAATATTCTCGTAAATTCTTAGTGTATTCTCGTAAGGTGTTTTAGGATGGATTTTTTCACAATATTTTGGATGGTTTCTTTGCCAGTACTGTCTTGCCTCCCGTTTATTCTGGCACTGTATATGCTCCTGAAGGACCCGGACATAATACATTATCTGCTTTTCATATTCATGGCGACCTCTGCCTTCTGGGTTGGGGAGTTCATATTCGGCTCAGTATTCAACACCCCACTTTACACGCCGGAAAGCCTTAGGTGGGTGTTCAGCACAATCGCGCAAGGATACGCCGCATTAATCGGTATACTCGGGTCTTTTTTGATATACCACCTCCAGACGCTCAAGGACGTGTCAAGGACATTAAGAAAGGATGTGTCACGGAGGATAACGGACTTCGACAGCTCAAAGGTGATAGTTGATGACAGAAACTTCATAGCATACCTCAACAGGATATACAAGAAAACCAACCAGCCAGAGATAAAGAACTCACTGTACTTTCTAGGAGTCATACAGGAGGAGAAAAAAGCGATAGAGAACATGATAAAATACCAGTTCATATTCCTTTTCGCGTCAGTCTTCCTGTCTTTGATACTGCTTTTGATAGAGGACGGATACCTGATAGTATATGGTATATTGTTCAAACTCATGGTGTATGTGGTATTCTCAATAGCCATAACCGCACTTCTGTCAACTGTTAGGAGCATA
>CAYXON010000014.1:0-12179 GCA_964467145.1 uncultured archaeon
TCACAGCAGTAAAAGACGGATACGAACCAGGAACCAAAAACATGCTCGCAATAGATTTCTCAAGCCCTGAGGTTATCGCCGCAGTAGCCGTGGTTGTGGGAACAACAACCCTCCTACCATATCTACTATTCTGGTTCTTGTACCGGAGAAGAAGGGGAGTTTTCGTCAGCCCGGACTGCATACAACTTGCGGCTGGCAACAGCTTGTTCAAGACGGTTTATTCGCTGCCCGAAGCTGCTGAAAACTACCCTGAACTTGTGAAATCCGGGTTTCTGAACGTCAAACCCACATCAGAACGCCAGAGAGTTGCTGCTAAAAAGATGGCTGACGAATACGGGATAAAACCCGAACTCGCCGACTCAATAGCGGTTGCAGACGCCCTAAAAGTCCGTAAAATAGTATATGTCGGCGATTTACCGGAGGCACTAAAGACTCGGGTGCGGGGACTGATTTTCGTAAACGCTGAAGAACTGGCTTAAACACGATTCCTTTGCTTTTTATAGCTTGGTGGCTTATATTTAGAGGAATATGTACCACAAAGTAAAGACGCGGGCAAGCAAAAAGAAGAAAAAATTCCTTGGAGGATACCCTGCGGAGACCCAAATAGGCGAGACTATACGAAAGAACAAGAAGGCACGGGGCGGCTCAGTTAAGGCAAAGCTTCTGAAGGTCAAGATCGCAAACGTCCTCGCAGACGGCAAACACATACAATGTGAGGTACTACGTGTTAAAGAAAATCCCGCAAGTCGAGATTTAACAAGACGGAACATAATCACAAAAGGCGCTGTAATCGAGGTAAAAACAACAGACGGAAAGGAAATAACTGCGAAAGTCACCTCACGCCCAGGCCAAGACGGCGTCGTAAACGCGGTCAAAGCATAAACACCTAATCATAACAATGGACCAACAACAACTCCTACGGCAGAGACTAGGCGACAACTACCAGAAGATAGACGCCCTAAAAAACCAGAAACTAAACGACTTCATAGCCGAGTTCATAACACACTGCAACCCAGACACAGTATTCGTGTGCGCAGACACAGACGAAGACCTAAATCACATCCGACAGACAGCTGTGGAAAAAAGTGAAGAACAAAAGCTCCCAACAGAAGGCCACACAATCCACTTCGACGGACCAACAGATCAGGGTCGTGACCCAAGAGCAACAAGATACCTGCTCCCAGACGGATGGGACCTCGGAAACCTAAAAACACTACCAAAAAAAGAGGGACTCGCAGAAGTTATGGGGTACCTTAAAGACATCATGGTCGGAACAGAAATGATAGTCCTCTTTAGAAGTCTCGGACCAGAAGGCGGATCATTCTCGCAACTATGCGTTCAGATAACAGACTCATACTACGTAGCACACAGCGAAATAATGCTCTACCGCAGCGGCTACAAGCACTTTAGCGAACTCACAGACAAAAACGACTTCTTCCGCTTCGTCCACAGCGCAGGAGAACTCGTTGGCGGAGTATCCAAGAACACCGACAAACGCAGGGTCTACATGGACCTGCAAGAAAACATAGTATACAGTTCAAACACCCAGTACGCCGGCAACACAGTCGGCCTAAAAAAACTCGCGCTAAGGCTTGCGATACAGAAGGCATG
This sequence comes from uncultured archaeon, assembly GCA_964467145.1. Taxonomy (GTDB): domain Archaea; phylum Altiarchaeota; class Altiarchaeia; order IMC4; family SCGC-AAA252-I15; genus JAHIYG01. The sequence goes on from CAYXON010000014.1 coordinate 1,612, forward strand.
CAATGAAGACTGGCTCGCAGAACACATGTTCCTAATGGGCGCGCACGGCCCAAAAGACAGGGTAACATATTTCGCAGGAGCATTCCCGTCAGCATGCGGAAAAACAAGCACAGCAATGATGGCAAACGAGACAATCGTCGGCGACGATATCGCATACCTCAGGGTCATAGACGGTCAAGTACGTGCAGTAAACGTCGAAAAAGGCATATTCGGGATAATAAGGGACGTAAACAGCAAAGACGACCCAGTCATATACAATGCGCTCACAACACCTGGGGAAGTCATATTCTCAAACATACTTCTCACAGCTGATGAAGAAGTCTACTGGATGGGCAAAGACGGACAATGCCCGCCAAAAGGCGTCAACTACCAAGGAGAGTGGATACAAGGCAAAAAAGACGAGGAAGGAAAAGAAATAACCCCCTCCCACAAAAACGCAAGATACACTATAAGCCTCTATGAGCTCGACAACATCGACCCCAAAGTCGACGATCCAATCGGCGTCAAACTAGAGGGAATAGTATATGGCGGCAGAGACTCAGACACCACAGTACCTGTTGAGGAATCATTCAACTGGAGACACGGCATACTCACAAAGGCAGCTATAATCGAAAGCGAAACAACATCTGCCACACTTGGTGCGGAGGGAGTCAGAAAATTCGACCCCATGAGTAACATAGACTTCGTCGCAGTACCCATCGGCACATACGTCAAAGCCAACATGGACTTCGGCGCACGAACCAAAAACCCACCGAGGATATTCTCAGTCAACTACTTTTTGAAAGACAAGGACGGGCAGTACCTCACAGACAAAAATGACAAACGCGTCTGGATGAAGTGGATGGAACTCAGAGTACACGATGAAGTAAAGGCCATAAAGACCCCGACAGGACACATACCCCTCTACGATGACTTGAAGAGACTCTTCAAGGAAGTGCTCGGCAAAGACTACACACGCGAACAATACGACGAGCAGTTCAAGTTGCGCGTAAAAGAGCACCTAGCCAAAATCGCAAGGATGGAGGAGATATACACAAAAACCGTGAAAAACACCCCAAAGGAAATGCTAGAAGAGCTCTCACAACAGAAGAAGAGACTTCTAGAAGCGCAGAAAAAACACGGAGACTACATATCCCCGCTAAACTAACAGGCTAAAAACTATAAACACCATTGGTTTAACATGAAGGCTGTGATACTGGCGATACTGCTTCTAGCATCCACAGCGCAAGCCCAGACATACTACGCGGACTTGACAGCAGACCTCACAGACTCAGGGTACGTCCAGTTCACAGGCAACACAAACCACCCACTCCTCTCACAACCCGGCACAGACAAGATAACCTACAAAAGAGCAGACTACTGGCTCATGAACCTCACAACCGAGGAGACATTCTCAAACTACGTAATCGAATACCTGCTGCCCCCGGACGCATCAGTCAACTACGTCAAATCAGCCGGTCCATTCAGAATAGAAAGCTCAGACGGCAGAATAGATGTAAAGACATTTGGCCAAAACCAGAGCCTAAACACCATGATACAATACAGCATAGTGCGCCAGGGCAGCGAGGACATGACAATCCCAGCAATATTGGCGGCAGCAATACTCGGTCTTGTAGTTATCCTTAAAATCAACAGGCTAAAGAAAACCACAACCCCCACATCTATTGAGGAGAAGCTCCTCACAGAAAGGCAGCGCCAAATACTTGAGATAGTCAAATCATCACCTGACCCCGTTAACCAGGCATTCCTATGTGAGAAACTCGGACTCCCAAAGTCGTCAGTATCACGAAATATCGAAACACTAGCTGAGCGCGGCCTGATAAGAAAGCAGAGGGTGGGGATGAGCACACTCCTCGCCCCAGTCCAAGAAGAAAAGTAGGATTTCCCAGGTTGTTCCGGGCTTTCCCGCCAAAGACTCTTATGCTGTTCCACACAAGAGATTAAACGTAGGTGAAAACACCAACATGAAAACAAAAAAGATATGGGCTGTCTTGCTCGCGCTAATTGCGGCATCATCGCTTGCACTAGCGCAAGATACGACAGACAAGGAAGTAAAGGATATGACAACCCCCTACGGGGCAACTGTTAGGATGCTCCAGCTTCAGGCGTCAGTTGAGAAAAACCTCGCAGCAGGCGAGGCCGCACTCACTGCGATGCAGGCTATGCAGGGAGTAGACGCATCAGAGCTTGAGGCAATACTTGCCGAAATGAATGTCCTAAAACAGGAAATCCAGGACATAGACTTAGATGACTCACCAGAGGAGCTTGCTCAACAGTTTGTGGAGTTGAAAAACGACGCAATAGATTTGACCAAGCAATTCAGGGAAACCTCTCAGACAATGCTGACAACAGAGCAGAAGAACCAGGTAAAAAATGTTGTTCAACAGGCGAACAAGAACGAGAACAAACAAATACGCGAACAGATAAAGGAGCTCAAAAACCAATACAACTCAGAAAAACTAGGGACACTACTTAACAAAACTGGCATCAAAGCAGACGACCTACTGGGAAAAGTCAGGCAAGGCCAGCTCAACATGAGCGAGCTGAAAAATCAACTCAAGCAGAAGACCGGAAACCTAACCAAAGACCAGTCAGAAAAGTTGCAGTTCCAGGTGAAAGAGCAGGCCCTTAAGCAGAAGGTCATGGTAGCTGCCGTCAAAGACAAGGTTGCATACAACCAACTAGAGCGCGAAACCAACAGGGTACAAAACAGGCTCGAGAAAGCACAGGAACTAAACCTGTCAGACGACGCCCAAACCAAGATGCACGCTAGGATAGAAAAAAACGAGCAGAAACAGGAGATGATAATGAACCGCACACAAGACAGGATAGAAAAGGTCGAGGCACACACTGACAAGATGATCGACAAAATAGAAAACAAAAGCGGCAAAATCACAGAACAAGGCGAGAACTACGAGGAAAAAGCAGAGGAAACACTGGAGAAACTAAACCAGATGCAGCAGGATATGGGAGCAGGAGGCAAAAGATGAGAGCCTACCTAGTCATCGCGGCACTTCTGGCGTCAATGCTTTTGATTTCAGGCTGCATAAACCAGGAAAACACCGGTGAAAAGACGTCACAGACACAGCCGACAACAACAATATCTGGCGGCACAATCGAGCCGCAGGACGCGCTATCAGGCGTTGACGACCTTTTCATAGGCGACGAAGAAGTTGAGATAGGGGAGATGATATAATCCCCTTCCAACTTTTTTTTCTTTTTTTCTAAAAAGATTATTTAGGGGATAAGGGACATAAACTAAAGCAATATGCCCTCAAAAACTCCTTCACTGCCAGTCCTTCTGACACTACTTATCCTATTACTCACTCAAACATCCTCGGCAGAGGATTTATGCAGCCCCGAGGTAGCGACGAAATGTCAAGTCGAAAAACCAGCGCTTTGCAAAAGCATGGGGCAATCATGCGATGGCGAAGGCAAGTGCATATGCCAGTGGACCTGCACTAAAACAGGCGACATACTCAACTGGACTGACCCCCTATGCATGTTCGACTGCGACCTCGACGGATTTCCCAACTGCGCCAAACTAATACCAGACTGCGACGACAAAAACCCGCAAATAAACCAGGGACAAGAAGAGATATGCGCCGACAAAATCGACAACGACTGCAACCCACACACAAAAGACGACAAAGACTGCGCAACAACAACCACTCAAGACTCAACCACAACAACCCTCGCACCAGAAGAGACGACAACCACCACTGCTGGTTTAGAAACCACAATCTCTCAGATGACAACAACATTCCCTCCCATCCCCACAACCACTATTGCTTTAGATTATGAAACGCAAACATCATCAACCACTACCACAACAATCAACGAATTGACATCCTCGAATCCGGCTATTGACTCACCTGCCATGCCAGAGCTCTTCTACCCCGCCCTAATCATCACCTTATTGTCTGTTGTTTTCGCGCTGTCGAGGATGAGGGACAGCGGACCTCCAGTATTCATCGAGCCAGCATCTCTCAAGTTCTTCATCGACAACGGTGCGCTGAAAAAATACAAACTAGTCTACACCCTCCCCATAGCAATTGAACTATACCCCAAACTAAATGGTTTGAAATCTGTCAAGACTGTGAAGCTCGACGCAACAGACGAGCTGAAAGCGTCAAAGATGGCATTAGATCATGGCCTTACGATATTAGACGCTAAAACCGTTGTTGCGGCACAGAAGAAAAACGTGAACAAAATCATACTACTATATGATTTACCTCAGAAGTTGAAAGACGAGATAAAACCATTGAAACTAAGCCTAACCCAGGATGAAACCCACTGATAAGTCGCAGATAAAAATATGACTTATCTAATGTATTACCTGTGGAGTCTGAAATTCATCCCGCAGATGGAGCAAAAACCTCAAATCCTGGTTTAAAATAAAAAAAGCAATAAAAATAGATAATCACACACTTCCTAAAATGAGAAAATTAACAATACTGTTCTTCATCATACTTATACTGGCTGATTTTTCAAGCTCGCAGGAAATATGCAACATAGACACTGATTTTGCCGACTGCAGATATACTGACCAACAGTCGTGCGGGGATCATATGAGTTCTGACTTCTGCTATTGGAACCCTGGTACTAGCACATGCGCGCCATCAGGTCACTGCGGAGGACTTTCCCTATCCGCGTGCATATCAGTCGCATCATGTGTTTCTATCTTGGGAGAATTCAGCTGCTCACAGTGCACATACGATATGGACATAGAAGAGTGTCTGGCTGGTGGATCATCATGTACTCCAAACACCACCACGACCACCACGAGTACAACGAGTACAACTTCCTCTTCTACGACCACTACGACTACAACCACCACAACTACTACTTCAACGACTACTACTACGACCACTACAACTACTACTTCAACTACTACAACAACCACATCTACGACTACCTCAACCACTACCACTACCTCAACCACTACCTCAACAACTACTACTGTTCCTGGTGTGCCTCCGGGTCAGCGGACTGTTACATCTTCTACTGTTTTGGCGTCTACGACGACGAATCCTACTCCAACAACTCTTTCTTCGTCGTCGACTACGTCGACGACCTTGTACAACGACTGCGACAGTTATTGTGTCTACAAGGGTTATGTTGGTGGTGTTTGTCGTGGTAGTCAGCGTGAGTGCCTACAAAATGGTGAGGAGTATGGTTCTTCTAGCAGAGTTTTTTGCGTGAGTGGAGTGTGTTGCTGCAATACTGGGAGTACCTCTTCCACTTCGACTTCGACTACTGTTCCGTCGGGTGGGGGTTCTTCTGATTCTGACTCTTCTAGCTCAGATAATGAGGTTGTGGATGATGGTGGTGATGGTGGTCTGATTTATGATCTTGATGATTCAGTACTCTTTTCTTTTTTTGGCAGGAGTTTTCTTGTCGCCGGCGAGTTGATTGATTATTTGGCGACTTTGGACGGTGACAGGGTCAACTCGATAGTGATTGTGTTGCCTGATGGTTTTAGTGTTGTTGATGAGCGTCTTGGGCCTTATGGTGTGGGTGGGGTTGAGAAAGGCTGGGATATAGTGGTTGATGAAGGGGTTGAGTCTGGCCAGTACACCCTAAAAGCACATGTCGTTACCCCTGATGATGTGCTTGTTTCAGAGCGCTCAGTGACAGTCTTTGTCAAGGCAGGAGGTAATCCGTTCTTCGGCTTTGAGACACCACCCATAAGCGTCGTCCAAGACCGCCTGTTCTGGGCCACCCGCAAAGTCTTCAGGCAAATAACCACCACCACAAACCTCACAATAGCGCTGGTAATAGCCCTTTTAGGCATAGCCTACAAATATCTCAGATGGAGCAAAAAAGCCAAAATCTGACACCTTATAAAGGCGTAATGTAGATTATAACCATTATGAGGTGTTCCTACCTGTACAAGACGGTTAATGTTAACGAGGACATAGTTAGTTGGAACCCTATACTGCGGTTACTGCGTTTGCTTAGGCTGCGAGTGTAGATTAATTTTTAATCTATGGCTCGCCGATAAAAACCATGATGAAAACATAATAGGTGATTATGCGTGGACCAGTTCGGATATGACAGGAGGGTTGAACCCAAAAACAAGCCCAAAAGGATAAGGGTATTTGACACCACACTACGAGATGGTGAGCAGACGCCAGGCGTTACGCTAACAGCAGAAGACAAAAAACACATAGCCCAGGCCCTATCAGACCTGGGTGTCGACTACATAGAAGCTGGGTTTCCAATATCAAGTCCCGGAGAGTTTGAGGCAGTCAAAGAGATATCTGCGATGGGGCTGAAGTCTGAGATAGTGGGTCTAGCAAGGTGCGTCACCAAAGACCTGGACGCAGCAATAAAGGCGGACGTCGACATGGTACACGTATTCATTGGAACCTCCCCGATACACAGAAAATACAAGCTGAAGATGACCAAAAAACAGGTCATCGACCATGCAAGAGATAGCATACGGTACGTCAAAGAATGCGGGTTCAAGGTTCACTTCAGTCCAGAAGACGCTTGCAGGACAGAAATAGACTATCTGAAGCAGGTGTGCAAGATGGCGCAAGCCGAGGGTGTTGAGCACATAAACATCCCAGACACAGTCGGCGTCATGACACCCCCCGCGATGGACTGGCTAATAAGGGAGCTGAAGAAGACAGTTAAGGTTCCGCTGGCGGTTCACTGTCACAACGACTTCGGGATGGCCACAGCCAACACAGTATCAGCGATACTGGCGGGCGCCACAATACCTCATGTCACAGTCAATGGCCTCGGGGAGCGCGCAGGAAACGCAGACCTGGAGCAGGTTGTGATGAGCGCGAAACTAATACACTCCATAGGCTCAAACATAAAAACCCAAAAAATATGGGATACATCACGGCTTGTTGAGCGCATAACCCACATGAAGGTGATGCCCAACTTCCCAATAGTCGGAGCCAACGCGTTCGCACACGAGTCCGGAGTCCACGTACACGGAATACTAGCGAAAGCATCCACCTATGAGGCCATAAAACCAGAGCTTGTCGGCGCAGAGAGAAAGATTGTGCTGGGAAAACTGGTCGGAGCCCACGCGGTAAAGGACAAACTAAGAAGCATAGGCGTCAAAGTCAGCGAGAGCCAGGCAAGGGAGATAACCACTAAGGTGAAAGACCTAGCTGACAAAGGCAAGAGGGTGACAGAAGACGACCTAGCAGCCATCGCAGAAGACATGCTAGGCAAAGGCTCCAAAGCAAAGAGAAAAATAGAGCTAAAAGGCCTGACACTACACGCGGAATACGGCACACCACCAGAGGCCACAGTAAAGCTGACAGTTGATGGCGCGGAAAAATCACACACATCCTCGGGCGTCGGCCCAGTCGACGCCACACTAAAAGCGATAAGGGCAGCGATAGGTGATGAAGACATACAACTTGACGAATACCACCTTGACGCCATAACAGGCGGCTCAAATGCCCTGGCTGACGTCAGCATCAGAGTCAGCAAAAACGGAGACAACACCATGGCGAGGGGTGTCCACGAAGACATCGTAATGGCGTCCGTGATAGCCTTCATAAACGGCGTAAACCGGCTGCTTAGGTGAGTCGGTTTTTGATCGAACTTTTTTCCAAAAAGTTCGGGCATTCATAAACGGCGTAAACCGCCTCCTAAGATGATAGTCTCTTATATTCCCAGTACCATATATTAGGGGTCAAAAATGAGGTCTGACAGGATAAAAAAAGGGGTTGAGAGAACGCCCAATAGGGCGTTACTATACGCTACGGGGCTATCCAAGAAAAGCATCAAAAAGCCGTTCATCGGCATCGCATCATCATACACTGACATCGTTCCAGGCCACGTTGACATGCGGCAACTCGAACGCTTCATAGAAAGAGGTGTCGAAGCAGGCGGGGGAACACCATTTATATTCGGGGTCCCCGCGATATGCGACGGCATAGCAATGGGACACTACGGGATGCGGTACTCACTACCATCTAGAGAGCTAATAGCTGATGAGATAGAGTCAATGGCAGGCGCGCACGCACTTGACGGACTAGTACTCCTCACAAACTGCGACAAAATAACCCCTGGTATGCTAATGGCAGCAGCAAGACTTGACATACCAGCGATAGTCGTCACAGCAGGACCGATGCTCGCAGGATACAACAACAAAAGAAGACTATCACTTGTCAGAGACACATTCGAGGCAGTCGGACAATACCAGGCAGGGAAAATAACAGCAGAGCAAGTCACAGAACTTGAACGCGAAGCATGCCCCGGATGCGGCTCATGCCAGGGACTATACACAGCAAATACTATGGCGTGCCTCACAGAAGCCATGGGGATGAGCCTCACAGGATGTGGCACAGCACTAGCAGTATCTGCCAAGAAAAAACGGATAGCATACAACTCCGGCGTCAGGATAGTCCAGCTCGTGCGAAAAAACCTAACAGCAAGAAGAATAATCACAAAAAAAGCGATATACAATGCGATACTCGTCGACAACGCAATGGGCGGCTCCACAAACACAACACTCCACATACCAGCGATAGCACACGACGCCGGCATAGAAATCGACTTCAACCTATTCGACAAAATCTCAAAAACAACACCCCACATAACAAACATACGCCCCGGCGGCGAGCACTTCATGGAGGATGTGGAATACGCGGGCGGCATACCAGCAGTACTAAACAGACTGCAGGACATGATAAAACCCAACCCAACAGTCACAGGGTATAACATCAAAAAAATAGCTGAAAAAGCCAAGGTCGTTGACCCAGAGGTAATACGCCCAACCAACCGCCCATACCACAAAGAAGGTGGCATAGCAGTCCTAAAAGGCAACCTCGCACCACTTGGTGCGGTCGTCAAACAATCAGCTGTCGCACCGCAGGCGATGAGGATAAAAGGCCCTGCAAGAGTATTCAACCTGGAAGAACACGCAATGGAAGCCATACTCGCAGGCAAAATAAAAGCAGGCGACGTCGTCGTCGTAAGATATGAGGGTCCCAAAGGAGGGCCTGGCATGAGGGAGATGCTCTCACCAACCGCTGCAATAGCAGGGATGGGACTATCAGAGTCAGTCGCGCTCATAACAGACGGCAGATTCTCGGGCGGAACAAGAGGGCCTTGTGTCGGACACATAAGTCCAGAAGCAGCAGACTGCGGACCAATAGCATACGTCCAGGAAGGCGACGAAATACTCGTTGACATACCAAATCGAAAACTCGAACTAATGGTCTCCAAAAAAGAGATGGAGAAAAGGATGAAGACCTGCAAGATACGAAAAACAAACGCCAAAGGATGGCTCGGCAGATACGCGAGAATGGTCTCATCAGCTGCAAACGGCGCAGTCCTAAACTAAAATGTCTGAGAAAGTAATACTCATCATCCGCGACGGATGGGGATATCGGCAAGACACTAAAGACAACGCGATAGCCAACACCCCGACCCCCAACACTGACAAACTCATGAGTGCGTACCCTAACACGCTCCTTGACGCATCAGGTCGTGCAGTTGGGCTACCACCAGGTTATCAGGGTAACAGCGAAGTCGGGCATATGGCAATAGGTGCTGGGCGCATAATATTGCAGTCAATGGAGCGCATAAATGACTCCATAAAATCAGGGGAATTCTACGAGAACCCGGCATTCCTGGGTGCGATAGAAAACTGCAAAAAACACAAGACCAAACTGCATATGACAGGGCTTCTCCAAAGTGAGGGAGTCCACGCACAAGAAACGCACCTGCACGCCCTTTTGGAGCTCTGCAAAAGACAAGACTTCAAGGACGTGTGCGTGCACGTAATATGCGACGGACGAGACGCACCAGTAAAAGACAGCATCAAACACATAAAGCTCCTCCAGCAGAAAATCAAAGAATACGGGCTCGGCGAAATATCCACGGTATCCGGCAGATACTACACAATGGACCGCAACAAGACCTGGGACAGAACCAAAAAATCATACGACTGCGTAGTGGCTGCACAAACAGGGAGAACATACGAAGACGCCCTCAAATACGCACAAGACTGCCATCAAAAAGAAGAGACAGACGAGTTCATAATACCAGCCAAAAAGAAGGGATACTCTGGGGTCAAAGAAAATGACTCATTCATATTCTACAACTTCAGAACAGACCGCACAAGACAGCTCACACAAGCAATGGTCGAGGATAAATTCGACGGATGGAACAGGAAACCGCTCAACATCTACTTCGTGGCGATGACACAGTTCTACAAACCCATGAACGCCCACATAGCATATGGCGAAGAAAAACTCGAAAAACTACTTGGCAAAATGCTATCTGATGCAGGCAAAAAACAATTGAGGATTAGTGAGACCGAAAAATACGCGCACGTCACATTCTTCTTCAACGGACAGGTCGAAAAACCAAACCCTGGCGAAGAACACGCGCTAATACCCTCACCACCTGTTGCAACATACGACCTAAAGCCTGAGATGAGCGTCTACGAAATAACCGAGCGCCTCACAAAGGAGATATCATCTGAAAAATACGACTTCATAGTCACAAACCTCGTCAACGGTGACATGGTCGGACACACCGGCATAACCCCTGCAATCGAAAAAGCACTCGCGTCAGTTGAC
>CAYXON010000015.1:0-11977 GCA_964467145.1 uncultured archaeon
TTTAACATGGGCGAATTCGACTACAGGCCGGATTCTCTGAAAAACCAGACAACTTAGCTACATCTGCACGCGGCGGCTGCGCCGCAGCACCCGGAACCTGACGGCTGGTAGGTGCATGTTTTCCCGCTGTCACAGTATGCTTTCGCGCAAGCTGATGGGCTCGGGTTTCTAACGTCATAGCAGAGCACCCGCTCAGCTGATGATTCAGGAACTGACGATTCTATTACCTGGTCTGAATTTAGTGGAGCCTCAGATAGTGTTGATGAAGTTGTTGTCGGGTTGGTTGATAATGTGGAGGGTGTCTCTGATGAGGTTGCGTTACTTTCTGGGGGGGTGTTTGGTGGGCTCTCAAGTGATGTTAATAGATGTGTTGGTGTTTGTTGTGTTGTAGAAGTTGATGTTTGCTCGGGAGTTTTTGGGGGGTTGTTGGTAGATGATGTTTTCTGGACTTTATCAGTTGGTGGTTGGTTTAGGGCGTAGGCTAACACAATCAAAAACACTGCTAATGCCAAAATAGTAGGTAGGGCTTTGTTCATGCACCCACATATAGGGGGGGAGAGTTTTTATCGTACCATACATTATATATGAGCATGGCCGAACACAGCCGTGAGCCGATTATCAGCGTTTTGGGGCACGTGGACCACGGTAAAACCAGTCTTTTAGATTATATAAGGACCTCGGTTGTGGCATCCCGTGAGGCCGGCGGTATTACCCAGCACATCGGAGCGACTGATGTGCCTATGGAGGTTATTGAGGAGGTTTGCGCTGGACTTCTGAAAAAGGAGAACATCAAGATACCTATGAGGGGGCTATTGTTCGTTGACACCCCAGGACATGCGGCGTTCACAAACCTCAGAAGACGCGGGGGGTCTGTTGCGGACCTCGCCATACTTGTCATAGACATCAACGAGGGGATAAAGCCGCAGACTGAAGAGTCAATAGAGATACTCAAGCAATACAAGACCCCGTTTGTTGTCGCAGCAAACAAGATAGATTTGATACCAGGCTGGCACAAGGACGCGGACTTCGCGCAGCAGACCAAGCAAGTCCGCGACGAATACAATAACAGATTATACCGGCTCATAGGGGATCTTAGTATGAGGGGTTTTGACTGCGACAAATACGATAACATAGTTGATTTCAGCAAGAGCATAGCTGTGGTTCCGGTGTCTGCAAAGTATGGACACGGGATAAACATGCTCCTTCTCATGCTCATAGGGCTTGCGCAAACTTATCTTAAGAAGAAACTCAATGTCGGATTGGACTCCCCAGGCAAGGGGACGATACTTGAGGTCAAGGAAACAAAGGGGTTAGGCACTACCATTGATGCGATAATATACGACGGCACCATACACGTGAACGACACAATAGTCGTGGCTGCGAGAAACCCGATAGTGACGAAAGTCAAGGCGCTTCTGAGGCCCCACTCACTTGATGAGATGAGGGACCCGAAAAAGCAGTTCAAAAGCGTCAGAAGCGTGTGGGCGGCATCTGGTGTTAAGATAGTCGCGCTCAACCTCGAAACAGCAATGAGTGGTGGGCCGGTTTATGTCGGGGGGGCGGAGCTTGTTGAGGACATGAGGGCAGAGATTGGGGAGGTCGAGTTCGTTAGGGAGGATTTGGGAGTCACAGTAAAGGCGGACACCCTGGGTTCCCTTGAGGCGATGGTTAAAATACTTGAGGGTGAGGGTATACCCGTCAAAAAAGGCAGCATAGGAAAGGTTGTGAAACAGGATGTCATGGAAGCTTCGGTCGTCTCAAAAGATAGCAAGTACCTTGGGGCGGTGCTCGTCTTCAACACCCCGGTTCTTCCTGACGCCGAGTTAATGGCACAGGACCTGGATTTGCCGCTCATTAGAAGCTCCATAATATATGAGATACTGGATAATTACAAGAAGTGGGTCGCAGACCAGAAGGCACATGACAGAAGCGAGCTCGCCAAATGCGTCGCAACACCATGCAGGATAAGGCTTATGCCAAAGCACGTCTTCAGACAAAGCAAGCCCGCGATAGTCGGGGTGGAGGTTGAGGCTGGGTCGCTACATTCTGGCTGCAGGCTCATGAGAGAAGACGGCAAAGTCGTTGGAAGAGTTAAGGGCATACAGTCAGGCGGTGAGTCGGTTGATGAGGCGAAGACTGGTGAGCAGGTTGCGGTGTCGATAGAGAATGCTGTTGTGGGGCGCCACATAAACGAGGGCGACGCACTATACACTTTCCTAAGCCATGAGGACATCGAAAAACTCAACCCAGAAGACATGTCAGACGAGGAGAAGCAGCTGATAAGACAGATAAAGAAGGTGAAGAAGGGATGAACTATAATCTCGAGCTTGACAAAATCGTTTCTGAGATAAAATCTTCTAAAGCCAGACGAGTCGGTTTGCAGTTTCCAGAGGGGTTGAAGGAGGTGGCGGTGGATGTCGCGCGTGAGATAGAGTCGATGACTGGCGCCGAAGCCTTCATAATGAGCGACCCAACATACGGAGCCTGTGACATGAAGGGTGAGCAGGCCAAAGAATTAGGGCTTGATTTGGTAGTCCATTTCGGGCACACGGAATACGGCAGGTTCTGAGCCGAGAATGCGATAACCTATAAGGTAGCCCATACCCTCGTATGCGAAGACCATATTGGACTTGCTAGAATCGTTCTTCATCTGATATCCAGCCATCACTTATTTTGGAGTTTCGCCATCGCATGCAGTGCGTCAGGCACAGGGGCGGCATAATATCTGGTGTCAGGTAAAAACCCATAGACAGGAGTTTTCTGCAGGCTGTGCAGTCCTGTTCTTGCGTGTTTTTTTGGCTTAGGCTACCGTAGACTTCGGCGTGTATCATGTCGCATGAGTTTATGTGCTCAAGTATCTCCTCGCAGACATTAGCCTGCCTGGCTAAAGACCTTATGTCCATTCCCCCCACATTAGATGATGGGGCCGTACCAAACAAAAAGCAAGGGGGCAGTATAGTGTTAAAAAGAAGCTAATAAGGGGTTAATCTGTGGTTTCAGAGGGGGAGGTATATCCTCATCTTGGTGCCTTTACCGAGGCGGCTTCTGACTATTATGGTTCCGTTGTGAAGCTGTATTATGCGCTCGCATACCGCAAGCCCAAGTCCTGACCCCTTGTATCTCCTCTGTAGTGTCGAGTCGACTTGGTAGAATCTGCGGAAGATGTTTTTGACGTCTTTTCTTTTTATGCCGATTCCCGTGTCAGACACTGTTATTAGAACGCCTTGCGCAGTCATTTTTGCGTATACTGAAACTTTTCCGCCATCGGGTGTGAACTTGAATGCGTTGTCTATGAGGTTTATCAGTACCTGTTTTATCCTGCCGCGATCTGCTGTGAGCTTGAGCCCTGACTCACATGAACATGTGAAATTAATGTTCTTTGCGGAGGGTATGTTCCTCAAATCTGATGAGACTTCACGTAGCAGGTTATCAAGTAAGAACCTTGTTTTTTTTATTGTGACCTCTCCCGCATCCATCCTGGTGAGGTCGAGGATGTTGTTCACAAGCTGGTTAAGGTGCTGTGCATTGCTTTCAATTCTTATGAGCTTCATCTTCTGCTGTTCATTAATCCCCCCAAGTACGCCTGAGGAGAGTATGTCTGCGTATCCCTTGATTATTGCAACAGGCGTTCTCAGCTCGTGTGATGCGATTGCGAGGAATTCGGTCTTCATCTTGTCGAGTTTTTTGAGTTCCTCGTTTGCTTTGATGACTTGCTCGTAGTTTTGCCTGAGTTGCTCCTTCATTATCTCACGGTCTGTGACGTCGCGGAAGACGTAGATTGCCTCATTCACTTTCTCGCCGTCGTGTATGGGGTAGGCTCGGGTTTCATGGTAGACTCTACCAGCTCTCGTTTGGTGGTAGTGTATTGACTCGCTGGGTTTTCCGCTCTTGAAGACTTCGCGGACGGGGCAGTTTCTGCATGAGCTTTTGTACCCGTGTATGAGGTTGAAGCATTTGCTGTTGACGCAGTCAAATCCTGGCCTGTTAACCCACCTCTGGAATGCGTGATTATGACTCACTATGTTGTATTGTCTGTCAAGTACCACTATTGACTCGCTTATGCCGTCAAGAACCGTCTCAAGGTGGTTTTTGACGTCAATAACCTGTTTTTCCGCGTTTTTGCGGTCTGTTATGTCGCGGCCAACCCCCTGTATCTCGACTATTTTCCCGTCTTCATCCTTTACTGCGTTGTCCTCCCAGGAAATCCATCTCCAACCATTAGCTGTCTTCGCCCTCTGTTCCATGTGTGCGCGGTAGGGGGGTTTGTAAAGTGCCTTCATGGCTTGGAGGGTTGATGCAATGTCGTCTTTGTGGACTAGCGGCTGGAATTTTCTGCCGAGTAGGTATTGCCTGCTTTTGCCGAATTTTTTGCAGTATGCGTTGTTGACGAATGTGAAATGCCCTTCCGGGTTGACTCTGACTATTAGGTCTGTCTGGGATTCTATCAGTCCGCGGTACCTCTTCTCGCTTTTGGATAGTTTGTTCTCTGTGTCGGCTCTTGATATCACGCCAGCAACCTGCGAGGTTATTGCCTCAAGCGCATTACGCGTGTGTGTGGGGATTACATCAGTTTTGTGCGATGAGATATTCAGGCACGCTATTGCCTTGCCATCTTTCATTATTGGCAAAACAGCTATTGACTTTAGTTTCTCTTTACCGCGACAATGGTTTTTAGGTGTTTGAAGCTCATCCCATGTTGAGTATATTGGCTTGCCTTTTCTCACTAGCTTTGAATTTGGCGAATTTGGGGTGTAATGTTTTACGTGGGCTATGAATTTTTTTGGCAGTCCCTTGTGGCATGAGAGGGTGAGTGATTTGTCTTTTTCAACCAGGTATATTCCACCGCAGTCAATACCTTCTATGGTGGTTACGGCATCCAGTATGTGCATAAGGGCTTCTTCAACACGTGATACTATGCTGAGTTTTATTGCTAGCGCCTTCTGGATTTCAAGGATTTTTTCAGCCCTTCTTTTTTCTGTGATGTCCTCGCCTGAGCTTAGGTGACCCACTATCCTGCCGTCCCCGTCAGTTAGGGGTGTGCCGTGCCATGCTATAAGCCGTTCTTCTCCGCTTTTTGTGAGTATGGGGTTTTCGAAGTATTTGTTGTATTTTATTTTTCCAGCTATTATGTTTTTGGACATTTCAGAAACTTGCTTTCTAGTTCTTGCGGGTAGGAAGTTGTTGAACCATTTTTTTCCGACGATCTCGTTATCAGAGTATCCGAGGATTTCACATCCTTTTTGATTGATTAGCGTTACTTTGCCGTTTGAGTTTATTGCGACGATTATCACACCGGATACGTCGAGGTACGTCCTTGCCTTGTCGCGCTCAAAAAGTATGTCCCTTTCGAATTTCTTTTTGTCTGTTATGTCAATGAATGCCCCTTGTGTCGCTTTTTTACCTTCATAGTTTATGATCATCGCAGTCATCAGAACATCTATCTCTTTCCCATCTTTTCTCAGGAGTTTTGTCTCGTATTTTTGGGGGGTGGTTTTTCCAGCTTGTCTTTTTCTTGCTATCTCAACCACTCTTTTGCGCTCAGAGGGGACTATGAATTTTTGTATGGGGGCGTCTTTCCCTTCTTCAGCCGAGTATCTGAGTAGCCTCATAGCCTCTTTACCGAAGTATTTTATCTTGCCCCCTTGGTGTATGAAGACGCCGACTGGTATGTTGTCTGTGAGCATCCGATATTTACTCTCGCTTTCTGAGAGTTTTTCCTCGGTCTTTTTCCTTTTTGTTATGTCGTGAAAGACTCCTTGAAGTATCTTATGCCCACCTATGGTGTGGAGGGACGAGGATATTATAACGTTCTTTATCTGCCCGGATTTGGCTATCACCTCGGCTTCAGCTACGCCAGTGCCCCTTTTGGATATGTGACTTAGGAATAGTTTGCGGTAGAAGTTAGCCTTATCTGGCGGGTGAATTGTGATTTGGTGCGCACCGATTATTTTGGAGCAGGGTTTTTGTAGGAGCTTTTCAGCTGCGCGGTTGCATTGCAGTATCTTGCCGGTTTTGTAGTCAGCCCAGAATATCGCATCGAGTGAATTCTGAAATATCGTACGGAACGCGTCTTTTCCAAGGTTAACTCCCTGATTTGATGGTTTAACCCTTGTTTTTTTACCATTCACCCTAGCGCCTTCTTGATGTGTTTGATGAGTTTTTCCCTGTCGAACGGCTTTGTTATGTAGTCTGAGACTATATCCTGCAGCCCGAATATCTCGACGCCAGGCCCTTTTTCGACGGTAAGGATTATGACCTTTGTTTTGTCGGTTACCTTTGACTCTTTGAGTTTTCTGAGGGTTGTCCAGCCGTCCATACCTGGCATTCTGATGTCAAGGAGTATCAGGTCGAATTTTTTGTCTTGCGTCTTCTGTATGCATTCTGCTCCGCTGTATGCTTTTTCGGTTTCGTATCCGGCCTGTTTTAGCACGAGCTCGAGTATGTCCACCATGTCCTGCTCATCGTCCACTACAAGTATTTTAGCGCTCATCTTCATCACTGTAGGTTAGTTTCATTGGGGAGCCGACTATGTTTTTTCCGCTGTCGGTTATCTCCAGGTACTTGTATCTTCCTTCGTTTATTATCTTTATTAATTGCTTGTTCTCAAGCTCGTATATTCTTTTCCGTGCTGTTGTCTTGGTTATATCGAATTTCTCAGTTATGTTTTTGAAGGAGGGGGTTTTGCGCCTCTTGTTTTCTGAGTATATGTACTCCAAAAGCGAGTAATATGGTTCGCCGAGGGATACTTTTTCTATGTCTGTAAGGTCTTTGAGCTCTTGTAGAAGCATCACAAGCTGTTCTTGACTTACTGTTGAGGGATCAACTGATATTATGAGTGTGGCCTTTGATGTCATTATTGTGTCGTTTAGTGCGTGTATTAATTTTAGGGTTTTTTTGAAGTCGTTTTCTGTTATTAGGTAGTCTAGGCGGTGCATTAGTATTATGGAGTCTCCGTCGCCTTGCACGAAGTCTCGTATTGTGTAGTGCAATCGTTCAAGGTCTGATGGTTTGATTGATTTCTCGTCTGTTTGCGCGTTAGTCATCCAGAGGATTGGCGTGGTTCTTAGGTTGTATTCCTGCCGTATCTGAGAGGGTTCAGTCCGCGTCAGGAGAAGTCCGTGGTGTTGGTGCGTGACGTATTCCACGAATATCTCCATGCTCTGGCCATGATTCTCCTCTCTGAGGAGGTATGCACAACCTTTGTTTAGCTTGTATTTCATTGGTTTTTTGTCTTTTTTCTCGGAAGACGGTATCAGCTGAACGCCCCTCGCCTGAGCCTCCATTATGATAAGTATCAGGGGTATCAGAAGCATCAATATGGAGACAGTTTGGGATAGTTTTGCGACAAGCCTTAGCCCGTTTTTGACAGATAACTCGACGCCCCACAGGTATATGTAGTTTTTGATGATTGGGTCAATAAGCAGTATTGCTGAGCCCACCCTTATGCTTGAGTATGCGAGCATTTGATATCGGGGTATGTACTTTTGAGTCAGTTTTCCTATTGTCAGGAATATCAGGATAAGTGATGTTATTGAGAGGTTGTAGAGTATCAGGTGCGCGAGGGTGGATGCCTGTTTTGAAGCCATGAATGATATCGCAGATGGTACGATAATCGAGGCTACAGCGAGTACCTCGACTGTTATGCGTGTTCTTCCAATTTCGATTTTTTGGAATTTAAGAAGTTGCATGCTGACATATGCGCCAAGCAGTACGCCGGCAAGAAGAAACAATGTTGAGTAAGTCTGGACTACATCCCCTATGTCTCCGGATATGATGTAGGAGTAGGATACCGCTAGAGGGTATATCAGTGTGAGGGCGACTGCGACAAGGGATATCCGCCATTGTGTTTTGAATTTTGTGTAGTATTCTATTGCATAAGATAAGATTAGGATGGAGATTACGGGAAACCCCCATGTCGCAAAGATGAGGATATTTGTGACTAAAGTCACAAGACCCCAACCTTCAAGATAAGTCATTTAACCAATCCCCCAATTGAACTATGAGAATATAGTTAAATATACCTCAGAAGTATCACCAAAATGGCACTTAACCTATTTTAACACTGAGTTAGGGGCTTTTCAGGTCTTTAGTTCCTCTAAAAACATCTTAAGATAGTCTCCTCTTCCAACTTCACGCGCTTTCAAAGGATAACCGTTTTTTCTCGCTATTTTATCGAGTGTCTTGTTTGTTCCGCTACCGTACTGGGCAGCCTTCTTGAGTCGATTTACCAGATACTCTGGGACTCCCATTTTGAGTGCGAGTTTTTTGAGGGCGTACTTCCTTGCGAACATCCTGCCACCAACCTCGTCGCATAGTATGTCCGCACCCTCCCGTATCTTCAAGTCAATCGGCATCTTCCGCACATAATCTGAGAACTCCCTGTTTAAGTATGGGAACCTCAGCTCAACCCTATTTGATTTGTTCATTGCTATGTCCCGGTCGAGGTTGTCCTTGTACGCGTTTGCCCAGTCTTTTTCCATCCATGCGGCGACCGCGTCAGGTCCATCTGACACCATGCACTCAAGATACCTCCAGTACCCGCCAAATAACTCATCCCCCCCTTGTCCGCAAGAAAGCGCCTTAAACCCATCAGATGATGCGGCTTTTGACGCGCAAAAGAAGGGTATGCCAACCCCGACATCAATCGGGCTTCTACTGCCTGAAATAGATATAATAGTTGGTATTAAGGATTCAACATCATCTTCTGATAGGTCGATGTATTTTATCTTGAACGGAGCCGTCTCCTCGACACGTCTGGCGTACTCGACATCCTTTGAGCCCTCAACACCTACGGTATATGCTGTGACATCAGCGTAATCTGATGCGGCAAACGCGACAAGCGCCGAGTCAACACCTGAGGAGAATATGACGCCGACTTCACTGTCGCACACGCACTCAACCGCTTTTTTGAACAGCGACTCAATCGCATCCAACCATTCCATGAGAAAGTATATGCATTCATCGTTTTTAACAGATACTCCCAATCATCATACTATGAAGTTGACATTTTTGGGCGGCGCATCAGAGGTCGGCAAATCATCAGTTCTTGCAGAAGTAGAGGATACAAACATAATATTTGACTCAGGCCTAAAGCTGACAGAACCTCCGACTGGTCCGGAACCCACATCAAGAGTAGATGTCGCATTCCTTTCGCACGCGCACCTCGACCACTGCGGAAACCTCCCGTCACTTCACAGACAGCATAGGATGCCGGTTTACGCCACCCCCGTGTCATTTGAGCTTTCGCACATGCTCCAAAAAGACAGCATAAAAATCGACAAAATCAAGGGCTACGACCTGAAATACACCGAACAGGACATGGCGAGGATGACGGCTGGCGAGATACACGTAAGCCCCGGAAGACAATACAGGTTCCACAACAAATTCGACTTCAGATTTTATGATGCAGGACACATACCTGGAAGCGCTGGCATACTAGTTGACGGAGGTGGCAAGTCGGTTTTTTACACCGGAGACACCAACGCCCATGACACGAGACTTCTCGACAAAGCACAGTACCCTGAGCACGCGGACGTCGTCATATCAGAGTCGACCTACGGCAACAGGTCACACCCGGAAAGAAGAGACGTCGAAGCCGAATTCCTAAAACAAGTAGATGAAACAATAAATGGGGGTGGAGTAGCGCTCGTGCCGGTATTTGCCATAGGGCGTACCCAAGAGATACTCCTACTTCTTAGAGATACAGACTACACAATATACCTGGATGGCATGGCAAAGTCCGCGACCCAGACGATACTCAAATACCCGGACACAGTCAAAGACAACGAGAAACTCGAGGAAGCTGCAAAAAGCACAATATGGGTCAAGGGCAAAAGACAGAGGAAGAAGATATGCGAGGATTCCGCAGTAATAGTCACAACCGCGGGGATGCTAGCAGGAGGCCCAGTACTGGATTACTTAAACCACCTGCACAGGGACGCAAGCTCATCGATACTTCTGACAGGATACCAGGTCGAAGACACCAACGGCAGATTGCTTGTCGAAAAAGGATACGTCATCGACGAGGAGACACAGAAGAGATTTGACGTAAACATGACAGTCAAGCAATACGACTTCAGCGCCCACTCCGGAAAAGAAGAGATAGTCAAGACGATAACAGACATGAACCCGGAACATGTTGTGCTGATGCACGGGGACGAAGACGCAATAGAAAGCCTAAAACATGAATTCGGGCAAAAAAGGGTTTACACCCCCAAGATAGGCGACACAATAGAAATTTAGACGACCTTCCCACCCTGATATCTGCCGCAGTACTCAGTCGTTTGACCCTCCACGTCCTCAAACACAATTTGTGCAATCCTCGCGCCAGCCTCAAGCGTGAAGCTCTTGTCTGAAAGATTCTTCAAACCAAATGTCAGAGCACCATGATATCCAGGGTCAACGAGCGCGTTAACTAGGGTGCAGCCGCACCTGAATATGCTCGAACGATTAAGGACCCGCGCAGCCAAATTAGCTGGCATGTTAACGCGCTCTAAAGTCTCAACCAGAACATAGTCACCTTGTGTCAGAGTAAATGATTTACCGGTTAATTCCTCTATATCTGGGGTTTTGCGGGCTGAAATGCTTATCATGCTGTCGGAAGTCAGCCTGTAGACTTTTCCGAGCCGAAGGTCATATCCTGCACCCCCAAGACACTTCTCGTCAAAGTTCTCAATCAACCCATCGCCGACTAGTGCGGAAATCCTTGAGCGCCCCAATATCATGGATTTTATTTCTGAATAAACTAATATATATGCGATGAGGCTCGCACTAACACTTCTCGCACTCGCAGCACTGCTAACAACCGCCTCGGCAGAAGACTACATGAGCCTGAAATGGAACGCCTCAACCAAGGAGATAATATCTGACCTAAGCGTCGGCGACGTCAACGGCGACGGCAAACTCGAGGTCGCAGCATCAGGTTCCGCTGACGGCATCGCATACCTGTTTGATGAATACGGCACAGAAGTTTGGAGCAGATATGTGCTGTCATACATAAACACCGTCAAAGTCATGGACACAGACGGCGACAAAAAAGATGAGGTAGTGACGGGACATGCGGACCTTAGCGTCTTCACAGCAGACGGTGAGAGGACAATGAAGTTCTCAACACCAACAGGCATGAACATATACAAGATAGTGCCTGCTGACATCACAGGCGACGGCGTTGAAGAAATAATATTCACAACATACGATAAAAAAGAATGCTCAAGAAACAAGCCAAGCACAATATACGCAGTCGACGGAAGAACCCATGAACTAATTTGGAGATACAGCGTCGATACCAGCATCCCAGAATCAATCATCGCAGCTGACACAGACGGCGACGGAAGAGACGAGATAATAGTAGGCCTCATACAAAGGTCAGTAGGATACAACAAAGTATGTGCGGAATCATACAGCAAAGCATCCTACATACTCGCAATAGACGACACAGGAACCTTACTCTGGCAATTTGAGACTATAGGCGCAGTCTTCGCCCTCGCAAAAGGCGACATAGACGGCGACGGACAAGTAGACATCGCAGCAGGCAGCTACCCAACAGCATACGCCATCAAAAAAGACGGTACAGAACTCTGGGAAAACGTCAAAGACATAAACACCTACGTAGAAGACATAATCGTCGCAGACCTTGACGGAGACAATAAAAGCGAGGTCATCGCAGCATCATCCGAAGTCCACTTCTTCGACCAAAGCGGCACACTAAAGTTCAACGGACTAACAAACTCCCGCGTCTACTCACTTGCCGCAGCAGACGTTGATGCAGACGGAAAACCAGAGATAATAGCCGGGTCAGGATCAGTCTACGTCTTCTCAAAAGACGGAACACAACTTTGGAGAAGCCCGCCAAAGACATCATACCACCTCGTAGCCGGCGCAGACATAGACGGCAACGGATACGCGGAAGTAATAGCCGCATCGGCAAAAGACATTTATGTATTCCAGACGCAGGAGTACGCAAAAAAAGTCAGGGCAG
>CAYXON010000016.1:0-11639 GCA_964467145.1 uncultured archaeon
GACGCTCTTCCGATCTGAAAACAAATGAGCACTGGCAGAAGAACCGCGCAGATGATACGGGAGGCTGCAGAACAAGATCGACTCGCAGATATTGTGACTTAGAAGATGGGTTTAATGGATATTTTAAAGGGTAAAAAAGAGAGGTGTGGTTTCTGCAAGAAAGAGGGGGTTGAACTACCTCACAAGAAGAAGTTCGACGAAGGAGAAGTGCTTTTCTGCTCTAAGGAATGCAGCAGAGACTACAGGATAAGAAGGAAAAAAAAAGATAAGGGCAGCGGCGTGGGCGGCGGCCTGCCTTGGTAGATTGGGTTTATTTAAACGAGTCATTCAATAATTCTTTAATGGTCCAAAAACAGGAGATAAACAATATCCTCGAGGGGTATGATAGAGAGAACATATCTGTCGCCACAATAGGCAGCCACTCAGCACTCAACATATTCAAGGGTGCGAAGGAGCTAGGGCTTAAGACTGTTTGCCTTTGCTCAAAAGGTAGAGAAAAAGTATATAAGAAATTCGGGCTGGTTGACGAGTACATAATGCTCGATGACATGAAATCAATAAGTGAGGACAATATACAGGAGAAACTAAGAGACCTAAACAGCATAGTGATACCACACGGCTCATTCAACGCCTACATAGACCAGCAACATATGCAGGAGTTCGCAGTACCAATTATGGGCAACAGAAAACTCCTAGACGTTGAGACTTCAAGGATAAGACAGCACGAGTGGATGAAATCTGCAGGACTTAAGGTTCCGAGAATATATAAGGACCTAGAAAATATAGACGGACTGGCTTTTGTCAAGTTCGAGGGTGCAAAAGGGGGTAAGGGTTATTTCGTCGTTGACAGCCAGAAAGCGTATGATAAGAAGATAAAGCTGATGCTCGACAAAAAACTCATAACACGTGATGAGGCAGACCACCCATACATACAGGAGTACATAATCGGAGTCAATGCGTACCCACACTATTTCCACAGCCCGCTGAAAAACGACACTGAGTTCCTGGGTGTTGACAAAAGATATGAGTCAAGCGTTGACGGAATATTCAGAATACCAGTACCAGAACAGATTGAGCAAGAGGTAAACCCGTCATTCACAATAGTCGGTAATTTTCCCATGGTTTTGAGGGAATCACTTCTTGGCGAGGTTATGGATATAGGTGAGAAAACAGTTGCAGCCAGCAAGAAAATAGCACCCCCAGGCCTCATTGGCCCGTTTTGCATGGAGACAATAATCAGGGAGAACCTTGAAATAATCGCTTTTGAGATATCAGCAAGGATTGTCGCGGGATGCAACGCCCTGATAGGGTACAGCCCCTACACGTACCTCATGTATGGTGAACCCATGTATATGGGCAAAAGGATATCAAAAGAGATAGTTGATGCTGCCAGCCAAGACAGATTATCTGAGATAGTGACGTAATCCATGATTCCGAGTTTTAAAGGTAGAGTAACAATATATTTTAAATATTTTTAGATGAGGTGAAATAACATGGGTGAATCAGAAGCTCCCGCAGGGGTTAACCCCGATAGGGTTGGAATATTCATGGACGTATTAGACAATATAATAAGTGACCTAAACGATAACGCTGAACTTCAGAAGATATTCGGGGTTCCAGTGTCAAGAGGGCTTGTGGTTGTCGCAGACAACAACGACTTGAGAATCGAGGAAGGGGGGAAGGTACCAATTACTGAGGACCAACAGAACAAATTCCTAGAGATACTCGACCAAGTGATACGAGCTAATTCAGTCTAGATGACTGTCTCAAACCCAAAATCCTCAAAAGAAGGTGTTATAGCAGAGATACGCGTTACACCGTCTTCAAAAGAGGAATCCATCACATTGAATGATGGGGAATTAAGGGTTAGGACCAGACAACCCGCAGACAAAGACAAAGCAAACAAAGCAGTCACTAAGATGCTGAGGAGTTTGTTCGGCAAATGCAAGATAGTCTCTGGCGAAAAATCAAGGAAGAAGAAGATACTCATGCAAGACCTTGATTTAGCAGGTTATAATGCGGTCCTAAGGCGTTTGAAGGGGTAAAAGGACGTGATTGGCTTTTATAAGCCATGAGTGCATAAGAGTAAGCATAAGTTCACAAGTCAAGAGCTTCACATTCACATTTCACAGTTGATTTAGGTGTGTTTAGGGGGGAAACAGAAGATACACCCTCTTTTCTTGGCTTGAAAAAAACATTTGAGGTAAAAATAAAATGGCAAAAGCACCAGCAGATACGATAAAATACAATATATACGCAGACATATTGATAGACGGAGTAGTAGAAAAACCAGATGTTGTCGGAGCATTATTCGGACAATCTGAGGGTCTTTTAGGCGAGGAACTAGAGTTAAGAGACCTCCAAAAGACGGGAAGGATAGGCAGGATAGAAGTTGACATAAAGACCAAAAACGGAAAATCAACCGGAATAATAGTAGTCCCTTCCTCACTTGACATGATCGAAACCTCCATAATAGCCGCAACCATAGAGACAGTTGACCGGGTAGGCCCCTGCAACGCCCACATAAATGTTACAAACGTTGTGGACGCTAGAACCAGCAAAAGAACGATTTTAGCGAACAGGGCTAAGGAGATACTCAAAAAACTGATGAGGGATGAGATACCCGAAACCATGGAGTTGGTTGAGGAAGTCAAAAAATCAGTCCAATTGGGCGAGATAACAATATATAAGGGACTTGCTGCTGGGCCGTCAATTGAAAGCTCAGACTCGATAATCATAGTCGAGGGCAGGGCGGATGTCCTTAACCTGCTAAAATGCGGGATAAAGAATGCGATAGCTGTTGGAGGGACTAACATACCAAAGGCTATATCCGAGATAAGTAAGACAAAGACATGCATATCCTTTGTTGATGGAGACCGAGGAGGAGACATAATACTCAAGGAACTCATGCAGGTCGCAGACATAGACTTTATCGCAAAGGCGCCGCAGGGTAAGGAGGTTGAGGAGCTAGGTAAAAAAGAGGTTATAATGGCTCTCAGAAAGAAGATGCCCGCAGACCAGGCTAAAAACCACCAGGGTAGAACACCAGATACAGGTAAAGAGAGTACAAACCCTGTAGACACTGAGATATTGAAGGAACTAGCATCTGTAAAGGGTAAGTTAAGCGCGAAGTTATTTGACATTGAGGGCAAGCTGATAACTGATGTTGAGATAAAGGATCTGATAAACACCCTCGCGAAGGTAAGGCCTGATGCAGTTGTGTTGGATGGGATAATAACTCAAAGGCTTGTTGACGCGGCAAACACTGCTGGAGTCAACACTCTTGTTGGCATAAACAAGGCAGCAGACATAAAAAATACCTACAAGGTAACCATACTTACCGAGCACATTAGGTAAAACTTTTGGGGTGTGTTACACACACCCCATTACTTTATCTTTAAGTTTACACATGATTAATTGTTATGTTACTTGATGAGATAGAGTCCACGGCAGATGTTAAGGTTCCTGAGGACTTGATAGAGAGAGTCATAGGTCAAGATCACGCTGTTGAGAAGGTTCATGTTGCAATAAGACAGAGACGACACCTCCTACTTGTTGGCCCACCAGGCATAGGTAAGAGCATGCTCGCTAACGCTTTAGCGAACCATCTACCAAGGCCAGAACATCAGATAAGCGTGTTAAACAACCCTAAAAACCAGAATAAACCGCTTGTTGAGGTTTTGGATGGGGGTGCGGTTAGCAGGCTCTCAGCTGAGGAGGCGGAAGTTGGTGGGAAGATTGTGCCAATTACTGAGCTCCCTTCTTTTGTTGCTGTAAGGCTTGGTTTCAGGTGCTCATCATGTGGGAACCTAAGCCCCGTAGATTCACTAACATGTCCGAAATGCGGCTCAAACAAGTATTCACGGACTTATGGTAAACCAGACGACCCAATAAACAACATGTTAAGCGAGGCCTTCGACCTTGGTGCCTTAAAGCCTGAGACAAGTGTTCAGGCGATGATACGCGGCCCAGGTGGGTTCGAAGAGGTCAGAGTATATCAACGTGCACCCGACAGCAAGGTTCGGGTTTATGACAGGAAAGCTCTTGAGAAGATAAAACGTGAAGGGGAAGGAGGGGGGAGAAACATTATCGTCCCCCTTAATAGGAATAACTTCGTCCACTTAAGCGGCGCATCAGAGGTTGAGCTTCTCGGAGACGTCCGCCACGACCCCTACGGGATGCACCCAGACATCGGAACCCCAGCGTATCTAAGGGTGGTAGCTGGTGCGATACACGAAGCCCACGAGGGAGTGCTATTCATAGACGAGCTGACGCACCTTGACAAGCTCCAGAACTACATACTCACTGCGATGCAGGAGAAGAAATTCCCAATAACTGGCAGAAACCCGCAATCTGGGGGGGCATCAATAAAGGTTGAGGACGTTCCGTGCGATTTCATATTCGTTGGCGCATGCAACATAAAAGATGTCGCAAACATATTATCTCCCCTTCGTTCAAGGATACTTGGAAACGGTTACGAAATACTTCTTGAGACAAGTATGGAGGACAATACACTCAACCGCGCCTACATGGCCCAGTTCATGGCACAAGAAATAATAAAGGACGGTAAAATACCACACGCCACAAAAGAGGCGGTGGTGGCGGTGATAGAAGAGTCCAGGAAACGAGCCCTCGTAATTGACGACCTGCGAAACAGCCTGACACTAAGGCTCAGAGACATTGGGGGCGTATTAAGGCTTGCTGGAGACCTTGCCTCAGAACAGGAGTCAGAATACATCGAGGTCCCACACATAAAGACCGCGATTGAGGAGAGCAAACCAATCGAGTACCAGCTACAGGAAAGATACGGAAGCATATGGAAGGGCATAGAGAAAGATCAGGTAGTTAATCCAGACTACGGTAAAAAAATTGGTTCAAGCTACATCTAACTAAAATGATAACCTACGCCGACCTTGAGAAGACCCTTCGAATTGAGAAGTCATCGTCAACGCTCTCACCCATTGAGAAAGACTTCTACGAAGGCGCGAAAGAACTGCTCAGGGCCCCTGAGGCTGCGGAGTACGTTCAGGCCATAACCCAGCTTCTTGAGGACATATACGACACCCGAATCAACAAGATAGTCCACTACGCGGGCAGGGCTAGGGAAGGGTCAAGGTCGCCAGAGAACATACTTGACACTGAAAAAGACCTCTACACCCAGCTTTTGTCCGAGGTTTCAAAGAATCGCTCAAATTTACTGGCACAGAAACCCCCACAAACCCCAGTGGTTGAAACCCCAAAAATGAGGGTGAGGATAATAACGCCACTACCGAAGATTGTGGGCTCAGATATGGTCGAATACGGCCCATTCAAGGCGGAGGAGGTTGTTGAGCTGCCTAAGGCGAGTGCAGAACTGCTCATATCACGAAATGCAGTCGAGAAAGCCTGAGTAACACGCTTTTTAAAGGTATAGTGTTTAATAGTTGGATACCGATGAAAGTTCCAGACAAGATGCGGACTAACTGTCCCTCCTGCAAAAAGCACACCACACACAACGTGAAGGTGAACCGCAAAGGCAAGGAGAGGAGCATGAATGAGGGACGAAGAAAATTCGAGGCAGTCAAAAGAGGATATGGAGGTAGCCCGAGAACACCAAAGAAACCATGTTTCAAAGTCGGCAAACGCACAGTCCTAGTCCTTGAATGCAGCGACTGCAAGAAAAAGCACCAGAAACTATATTCTGCAAGAACCAAAAAGACTGTGGAGGTCGGACAATAAAATGGATGAGACAAAAAGCAGGTTCCTGAAGGTGAAGTGCGGCGATTGCGGAAATGAACAAGTACTATTCGGAGCAGCATCATCAAAGATAAAGTGCCTTGTTTGCGAGAAACAACTTGCGGAGTGCACAGGCGGTAAAACAAAAATAAGTGCTGAAATAATATCTGTTCTCGACACCGACATATAATGGCTTACGAGTTCCTTGAACACACAGCAGATCTAAAATTCAAAGCAACTGGCGCGACCCTTGAGGAGGCACTATCAGAATCCGCAAAAGCTTTGTTTGAGGCTATAGCCGGTAACTCAAAGATTGAACCTAAAACCGAGCGCAGTTTCGAGATAAAGATACACCTGAAGGAGATACTAGTCCACGACTTCTTGACTGAGTTAATCTACCTTTTCTCAACCGAGCACCTACTATTTTCAGAGTTCAAAATAGAGCTGAATGAGGCGATAGGATATAAGCTGACTGCGAAAGTAAAAGGTGAAGAGTACGACCCCAAAAAACACAAACTAGAAAAAGAAGTTAAAGCCGTCACATACCACGACATGAAAGTCGAACAAGGAAAAGACGGCTGGACGATAGAAGTCATCTGCGACACCTGATTTACCCTAAACTGTTTATTTTTCCCCGCAGCCATTAATAATTGGGAATACAATGCATTGGATGAAATACACTCTATTATTGCTTGTTCTGTTGTCATTTCTAGTGGCTGATGTAAGCGCAATTGACTGTTTTGGAAGTCTCACATTGGATCAAGCATGCACAGATTGTCTGGACTACCCTACGTGTAGTTGTTATACTGAATGGGAAGGTAATTACTACCAGTGCGATATTCCTGTTGAGCCAGAACTACACTTCTGCATGAGTGGTGGTACTCTATGCAACCCCACTACAACAACAACCACTACGACTACCACGACTACTACCACTACTACAACCACTACTACAACCACTACTACAACCACTACTACAACCACTACTACAACCACCACTACAACCACTACTACTACTACTACTACTACTACCACTACTACTACTACCACCACAACTACGACAACAACCACAACAACTACTACTACGACGACAACTAGCCCTGATGAGCCGCCAGGTCAGAAGACTATAATACCACCCACAACACTTGAGACGACAATTCAGACAACCACCTTGCCTCCACAAACAACATCATCATCCACCACAACATCCACAACACTCTATGGCGACTGCAACGGATATTGCACATACAACAACTACTACGGCGGATTATGTCGCGGACAACAGAGAGAATGCCTTCAGAACCTGGAGAAATACGAACCTGCAGCAAACACACTATGCCCAGCAGAACTAAACGCATGCTGTTGCAAACCCAAAATCACAACCACCCAAGTCCCACCAATAAAGACCACCTCAACCACCCAAGAAACAACAACCACAACAAACCTACCAACAATCACAACAACCACAATAAAACCCACAACATCAATCTTCGGATGTTTCAACGGGTTTCGCGACGGCGATGAAGACGGCGTCGACTGCGGAGGCGGGTGTTGGAGTCCATGTGACTACTCAAGACCACAGCTCGTGGTTGGAGGACCAATGCTTCTGCAACCCAACACCACCGCAGAATTCAAAGTCACAGATCAATTCGGAACAGAAGTCGGACAAACCAACGTCGCACTCAGAAACCCGCAAGGCGACGTCGTAGTCGTCTCAACCAATGAGTACGGACAATTCAACATCACAGAAGCACTCGCAGGAATGTGGAAACTAACAGCAGTAAAAGACGGCTACGAACCAGGCACCAAAAACACTCTCGCGATAGACATAACCTCCCCTGAAGTGATTGCAGCAGTCGTTGTGGTTGTCGGCTCTACTACGTTGTTACCTTACATAGTGTTCTGGTTCTTGTTCAGAAGACGGCGAGGTACTCTTGTTTCACCTGATGCTATCAAGTTTCTTGCAGGCTCTGAGTTTATGCGCTCGACCAAGACGTTTTTGACGTTGTCAGTCGGTTCTGAGCTTTATCCTGAGCTTGTATCTTCAGGTAAACTCCAGACTGTTAAAGTTTCGTCAAAGGATTTGAGTGTATCGAGTGATATCAAGTCCCGTTATGGTCTGGCAGACGATTTATGCCTTGTTTTTGCTATTGCAAAAAATATGAGAGTAAAAAAGCTAATTGTATCATCTGGCGTTTCCCCAGAGCTTAAGGCGGAATTAGGCAAACTTGTGATTTTAACTTTGGATGAGTTATAATAACACATGGGGAGTGTTTCACGTGGATGTTGAGGATTTCAAGGAGGCTGTAAAGTCTTTGGGGCTTGGTAAGGGGGTTTTCATATCTTGTCAAACCTTAAACAGCGTCTGCACAGGGTATTTTCTGGAGGCCTGTTATCAGACGAGTCAGGGGGGATTCATAAACGTGGCTGCAACCCGTAAAATCGGACAAGGACGGGGCGAGCAGGACTGGTTCGACCACACATATAGCATACCAATATCTCGTATAACCTCTGTGAAAGTCATTGATTCCGAAGACCTCTGAATATGTCTTTTATTTTAGCCAGATACAAATATCCTCTCACAATGGATGTTCTGAAGGCATTAACGGTATTGTTTCTCGCATCATGTGTCGTCTGTGCCATTGAGCCGGCAACTATCCAGGGTTATGTCAGAGACGGAAACACCGGTGAAAGCAGGGCTGGCGTTAAGGTCGAGCTTTACTCAAGCGATGACCACACGAATGTGGTGTCCTCAACTGAGACTGATGATAAAGGATTTTACATGATGTCTGTCGAAGCTGGCAGGTACTATGATGTGTACCTGCGGGTCGGGGATGTCAACCCCAACCAGAGAACCCCAGAGATAGTCTCATCTGGTGGCTCATATGCTATGAACTTCAACATAGTCACAGAATCAAGCTACAGCGATTCGGTGGTTGAGAAATACGGGTTCGGGATAGTTGTCGCGGTCGCGCTTCTTGTTCTTGCGATAATAGTCTTTGACAAGCTGTTGTCCAGAAGAACTCATGAGCCCTCAGTTGATGAGATGAAGAGAGAACGCGATGAGATAAAGGGGATGCTCGATGTCGCAAGGGAAAAATATCATCGCAGGGAAATAGATGAGGAGAGCTTCAGGGAAATAACAAGGGATGAACAGCAGAGGCTCATACAGCTTGAAGCCAAGATATCAAAAAAAGAAAAGGTTTAGATGCTGACTAGCTCGCAAATACTCTTGCAGTACTTTCCCATATCAGCTGATATATTCGCAGAATCCTCCAGTGTGTTTTCGCCTTTCATGACCGCGATTAATGCGGTGTCAGAGTTTTCTAGAATGTAAAACAGGCACCCGTAGCCGAGAATTTCGGTGTATGATTTTTTCAGCCCCATATTCCCATATTTTTCCACAAGAACCAGCATGTCGTTTATATTCTTTGAAAGAGGCTCCCAAACATCAGCCACATCTTCTTTGAAAGACTTCGGAAACATCATTAGCCCCTCAAGCCCCTTTTTCGCGACCATGCAGGCTGATATTTCGGGGTTCTTCTCTTTTAGTTCTTTCAGAAGCCGCATTATCTCATCTTGCGTGCTCATCCTAGTTTCTGACTTCTATGCCGTCTTTTGTGAACTCCATGATGGACATCTTAAGATCAACTGGCGTTCCCCTCATCTTCTTAACGGAAAGTAGCCGTTCAGGGCTTCCCCCCACGGCGTTGACCTCAAGCATTATCACCCCATCAACTGCGAACTCGCTGACTGTGTCACGGGATAGGTAGTTGCTTTTTTCAGCAACCTCAGATATGAGTATCGAGGTTGTTCCGAGCTTGTTTATCTGCCCTACTATGAAATATACGTCTTTTCTTGTGACCTCAGACGCATCAGATGGGAAGTTCATGCCAGAGGCGTTTGAGAACATCTTGCCCATCTCTTTGGAGACCTGGCTTCTGTATATCACCCCGTGCTCCATCATCGTGGTGAGGGAATCAAGCACGACCCGCTTGATTTTTAATTCTATAACCTTCTTCTTTATTGACTCAAGTATTTCTCCCATGTCATCAGTCTCGACAGAGTATATGACTAGTTTGCCAGATTTTTCAAGGCCTGATATGTCCCAGCCGAACTGTTTTCCGTGCTCGATTATCTTCTCTTTTGACTCCTCAAAGCTGACATAAAGCCCGTTATCCCCTGATTTTGCCCCGTTTACAAGGTATTGCAGAGATATTATGCTTTTGCCGGTTCCGCAAGAGCCTGTCACAAGAACTGATGATCCTGCTGGTATGCCACCTGCAAGCATATTGTCCAAACCATTTATTCCAGTCTTAACCTTTTCCATCTAAACCACCTAATGCAAGACATAAACTGATTGTTCTTAGCAGATTAAAAACGTCATCAATCAATTATTAATCCTCATTATCCAATATCCTAAACAATATGGTCAGAGCATTACTTGCGTTGGTCGCAGCCCTTATTCTTAGTGGATGTTTATGTCTGCCAAACGCGTGCGACGCACCATACTCTACAGTGGGTGGTGAGTGTTGCCTTGACGAGAACCGTGACGGAATCTGCGACCGCGACAAACCAATCTGCGAAAAACCCTACATAAACATCGGAAACCAGTGCTGCATCGACTCTGACGAAAGCGGCATATGCGACTCAGACGAGACGACAACAACAATCCCCCCGACAACTACCACTTCAACAACTACAACCACGACCACAAGCACATCAACGACCACCACCACAACATCAACTACTACTACGACGCTTCAACTTGAGTGCGATTCAATAAATGACTGCCAGTCCTCAGACAACGTCACATGCGACGGCGATGGGAGGGAGGTGTTCGTCCACACAACGCCTATAATGTGTTCTGGCGGAAAGTGTATATATCGCTCGGCAAAGGAGACAAGCGCCTACCCCTGCTACCCGTGGGAGGTATGTATAAACGGGCAAGGGTGTGTGGACGCCAAAGACCGCCAGACCACCACAACCACCACGATAAAATACCGATACGACTTCAGCGGCATAGTCGACAGGATTGATAATAACACCGTCATATCCACGACATCCACAACCACCCCAGCATGCGTTGACTCAGACGGTGGCATAAGATACGACCTCCTATCATCTGAGGTATCTGGGATACTCGATTACAACGGCAGCTACTTCCTGGGGAGCGAGTACTGCACGAATTCTGAGAAGGTTTTAGAATACAACTGCGAGTCAGGGCTTCTCAAATCAAGGATATACGAGTGCCCTAATAACTGTATTGACGGAAGATGCTGTTTGGCTGAGGGCAGGAGCTGCACGGTAAGTAAGGACTGCTGCAGCGGCTCATGCAGTATAATAGGGTTAACAAGACACTGCATGCCCTCATAGGGAGGACTTAACCAGTTTCTTGCCTTTGTCCACAAGCTCTGCTAGTTTTTTCTCGCTTTTGGCCTCAGCCGTCACCCTCACATAGTCTTCGGTACCAGATGGCCTTATCAGAACCCAACCGTAGTCATATTCGAGTCTGACCCCGTCTATGTCGTTTATGTTCTCTCCTTTGAGCGCTTTTCTTACGCCTGCCATGACCTTATCTTTTAGTGCGCCGTCAACAGGCATCTTAACCCTTTGCATAGGATATGAGGGGATATCCTTGACAAGCTCGTAGAATGTTCCGTCTGAGACGAGTTTCACAGCTTTTGCGACGGTTGCGACGCCGTCCGGGTAAACGTGTATGTCTGGGAAAATATAGGTTCCTGAGGGTTCTCCGCCAAAACCAGCATTATATTTCCTTATCCCTTCTGCGACCGCGACATCACCGACTGCGACCCGGTATACTCTGTTGCAGAATTCCTCTATCCTCATCGAGGCGTCAACTGTCGTCACAACCTTTTTTTCAGCTGATGAAGCTAATGACAGCCAGTTTTCAGGTTTAGAAT
>CAYXON010000017.1:0-3268 GCA_964467145.1 uncultured archaeon
AAATACGACACCACCGGAAAAATCGAACAGCCCGAAAAACCCCCTGAGATAAAGAAACTCATCAAAAAACAGATGCAGGAAAAAATCCAGGAAGAGGTGAAGGAGAAGAAGAAAAAACGCGGACTACTCGCTGCAGTAGCGTCGATACTTCTCAAAGACGAGGCCGAAATACAAAACGAGAAAGGAGTCGGACAAAAAATCAAGGAAATATTCATCAGATCCGACGACTCAGATGATGAGCCGCCGACTACCTCTTCCTGAGCTGGGCAATCTCATTAACAAGACTTCTTGCGACATCAGGTATGTCAAACGTTGTCTGCCCCTCATAAAGTCCCAAAAGCACCATCGGCCGCTCACTAATCTTGTCCAGCTCATTTATCACATCGATTTTCGCCGCGAAATGGCTCACGACAACAAAGTTGGATTTTGCCGCCTGCACGAGAAAATCATCAGAGTCCGAAACCCACCTACCCCCCTTACCTACTTTTCTTATGTGATGGGTCTTGAACATCACATCCTCAAGTCCCATACCCTTTGATACCCTGTTCATCTCACGACACAGAAGAGAACTCGTCTCCCCGAAGAAGCAGACAACCGGTATAACCTCAGCCTCTTTTGCCCCAAACCCCATTAGCTCCGGAAGCCTGCCCAAGGACGCAAGAATCCGCTCACCGAATTTTTCTCTTGTCATCTTCTAAATTCAACCCCCTCGTATGCGCATTTTTTGCCGGACCTCAACGTCTTAAAGACAGCATATACTGTGAAAAAAACGTTTATCATAGCCCTGTCAACAAAACCCGCACCCACGCCAGAAGACATCACCAGTTTGTCGTCTTCTAACCCACCATCCCTAAAGCGTACGACCCCGACCTCACGAACCTCAACAGTCTGCCCCTGCTTTAGAGTTTTCCCCAACACTATCGCGTCTTCTTCCATGCCGTCCGCAGCCTTTGTACCTATCACAAACCCGTAGTTGAAGAGTGTTGGAAGGGGGGAAACATACTCTTTTTCGAGCATGCCCTCACTAATCCCGTATTTTGTGAAACTCCACCTTGGGGTCTCGATAAACACCCTCATCACATAAGTATTAACCCGCGGATGCCAAAAAATACATGTGTGCACGCCAAGATAGTAATTGGTTTATATGAGCGCATACACATTGTGAAACACTAAGATGGAACTTGAACGACTGAGTAATTTGTTCAAGCGGCTTGAGAACATCTCAGGCCGGCTTGAGATGACCGACGTCATAGCCGAATTTCTCGTAACAGTCGACGACGAAGTCCTCCCAACAGTTCTGTTGTTCTTGCGCGGCACCCCGTTTCCGCCTTGGAGTAGTCAGGAACTCGGCATATCAGATAAATTAATAGTCAAGATACTCTCACAAGTTTCAGGGCTTTCAGAAAACAAACTAGACGACATCATGCGGGAACTTGGCGACCTTGGGGCTGTCGCAGAGCAGGTCCTCGTGCAAAAACCACAGACAACACTGTTCTCCCAGACGCTTTCGGTTGAGAAGGTGAAGGAGAACATAAACCGGATGGTGCAACTAACCGGAAAAGGCTCACAAGACCGAAAACTCGCATACGTTAGCGAACTACTCTCAAACGCACAACCGATTGATTCAAGATACCTTGTGAGGCTGATACTCGCACAACTCAGGATAGGCGTTGGCGACGGAACAATCAGGGATGCAATATCAAAGGCGTACGGAGTCGACCCAGCATCGGTTGAGCGGGCATACAACCTCAGACCCGACTGGGGTGAGGTAGCGCTCACAGCCAAAAAAAGCGGCGACGACGGCTTGGCAGAATACGGGATAGTCGTCGGAAATCCAATCAAAGTGATGCTCGCCCAAAAAGCAGAAAGTCTAAAACAGATAATGTCCGAGCTCGGCGAGGTTGAGCTTGAGGTGAAATACGACGGCGCAAGAGTGCAGATACACAAAAACGGAAATGACGTGAAACTCTACACAAGACGGCTTGAGGACGTGACCGTACAGTTCCCGGAAATCGTTGAGGGCGCACTCCACAACATAAAATCCACATCCTGCGTGGTCGAGGGCGAGATAGTTGCGATAAGCCCAGACGACAGACGGCCGCTGCCGTTCCAGAACCTGTCGCGAAGGATAAAGAGAAAATACAACATAGGCGAGATGGTTGAAAAAATTCCCGCTGAAGTGAATTTGTTTGACATAATATTTCTCGACGGCAAAGACAAGCTCGCCACACCCTTCATAGAACGCAGGGAACTACTCTCGAAAATCGTAAACCCTACCGAACGGTTCAGGATTGCAGAAAATCTCGTAACATCGGACCTACCGTCTGCTGAGAAATTCTACAAGAAATCACTCATCGCAGGCCATGAGGGCGTGATGGTGAAGGTTCTCTCCGCCCCGTACCAGCCGGGGTCCCGCGTCGGCTACATGTACAAGATAAAGCCTGTGATGGAGAGTCTTGACCTTGTTGTGACTGGTGCCACATGGGGTGAGGGCAGGCGCGCAAGCTGGCTTGGCAGCTACCTGCTTTCAGCGTATGATTCGGAAATCGGCCAATTCTTGGAGATAGGCAGGATGGCCACAGGCCTCACAGACGAGCAGCTGGCGGAACTCACTGAAATGTTCAAGCCCCTGATAACAGCCGAAAAAGGAAATGCAGTAACAATAAAGCCTGAGATAGTGTTTGAGGTCGCATATGAGGAAATCCAGAAGAGCCCCACATACTCAAGCGGCTATGCCCTAAGGTTCCCGAGGCTTGTCCGGGTTCGCGAAGACAAGGGCGTTGAGGAGGCAGACAACCTCGCGCGCGTGGAATCCCTCATAACTTGAGCAAATCCGCTAAAACCTTTATTTAACTTCACTGACCCTAATATAGTGCGATGAGCCCACCCCACAAAAACAAGAAAGGAAACTTCAAAGGCAGAAGGGACGCCCCATCAGGCAAAAGACAAGGTGGCGGCGGCGGCAAACCACGCGAAGACGGGTGGTGGGGGGGAAAACCAAAAACATTCACTAAATCAGAAGAAGGCGGTGAACGAAAACCCCGCTACTCAAGCGATAGAAAACCTAGTTACTCTGATGGTATAAAACCCCGCTACTCAAGCGATAGAAAACCCAGTTACTCGGGTGGTGGGAAACCAAGTTACTCCAGTGGTAAACCCAGGTATTCCAGTGATAGGAAGCCTAGTTACTCTGGTGATAGGAAACCAAGTTATTCCAGTGGTAAGCCTCGGTATTCTGATGATAGGAAGCCTAGTTACTCTGGTGATA
>CAYXON010000017.1:3368-11126 GCA_964467145.1 uncultured archaeon
CAAGTTACTCCAGTGGTAAGCCTCGGTATTCTGATGATAGGAAGCCTAGTTACTCTGGTGATAGGAAACCAAGTTACTCCAGTGGTAAGCCTCGGTATTCTGATGATAGGAAGCCTAGTTACTCCAGCGATAAACCCCGGTATTCTAGTGATAGGAAGCCTAGTTACTCTGGTGGTGGGAAACCAAGTTACTCAAGCGATAAGAAGTCTAGTTACTCCGGCGATAGGCAGAATAAATCTTATGGCAGCTCAGGTAGGGGGCGCCCAGCAGGCAGTCAATGGAAGTCCAGGGGTAATGAGCAGTTAAAAGGCGGTGAGAAATTATCTTTTGACGGCGTGTTCTGGTTTGACAGCAAACTCACAACAAAAAACTCAACACCTAAGTACAGGGTATATGATGAGAAGACTCTGTTCAGGAAAGGTGATGAATACAGGATATGGGACCCATTCAGGAGTAAAGTCGGCGCAGCACTCGTGAAAGGCCTCAAGACATTCCCAGTAAATCGCGACTCGTCAGTCCTGTACCTTGGCGCATCATCTGGCACAACAGCAAGTCACATAGCGGACATAGCAGACAAAGTCTACTGCGTCGAATTTTCAAAGAGGATGATGAGGGAGCTGCTTATTGTGTGCGAGCACAAAACCAACATGATACCGCTTCTCGCCGACGCCAGACACCCGTGGGAGTACTCAAATAACATCGGCGACGTCGATGTCCTAATACAAGATGTCGCGCAACCAAATCAGGCCCAGATACTTTTGGCAAACCACGAATCATTCGGGTTCAAAAACGCGCTACTTTCCATAAAGGCCAGAAGCATAAACTCGGTCCAGGACCCCCAGCAAGTCTTCAAGGCGGAGGTCAACAAACTAAGGGACAAGTTTGAGATACTTGAGGAGATAGACCTCGCCCCATTTGAGGAAGACCACATACTAGTTAGTGTAAGGGCAAAATGAGCCTTGAGGTCGAGCTTAAGGCCCCAATCAAAGACGGCAGGAAAAAGGCACAATCAATCGGCGCAAAACACGTAAGAGACGAGATAAACATCGACACCTACTACACGCACCCCTGCAGGGATTTCAGAAAAACCGACGAAGCACTCAGACTTCGCCAGAAAGAAGACATGCTATACATCACCTACAAAGGCCCCAAAAAAGACTCTGACCTAAAGGCTAGAAAAGAGATAGAGTTCCAAGTTCCAGAAGAAGTGCGAGAACTTCTTGAAAGCCTCGGATTCAAAAAATCATTCACAATATCCAAAAAACGCGGG
The DNA here is from genome assembly GCA_964467145.1 of uncultured archaeon. Lineage (GTDB taxonomy): Archaea > Altiarchaeota > Altiarchaeia > IMC4 > SCGC-AAA252-I15 > JAHIYG01. The sequence goes on from CAYXON010000017.1 coordinate 4,639, forward strand.
ATATACACACTTGATGGTCTGACAATCTGCTGCGACCTAGTCAACGGCCTTGGTGAATACGTCGAGGTCGAATCAGACACCACCTCAGACCACGACAAAATACTCGACATCATGCAGCGGCTCGGCGTAAAGGAGTCAGCAACCACCAAAACCTACTCAGAACTTTTGAACCTCTAATACTTCTCCTTTTTCGAGAATATCTTGTTAAGGCTGACAAAAATTATCTTCATGGTGTTCAGGATACCGAATATGAAAACTAGCACCAGACCAACGATTCCGACCTGCGCCCACCTTGGCATCTGGTAAAAATCATTCCACGGAATCCCCAAATCAATCGATAAATCAAGCCTCTGAACAACCGGCAGGTAAAAAAGCATGAGCGCAGCAAGAATCAGAAAAACCCCCGATATGAAGCCGAAATACACTATCCTGTCAAAATGACCTCCATCAGGGTTCAGATGCCGGCCGTCTATGTTCATCAAAAAAATCATTGATTAATCGAATATAAAACCCCCCAAGCTCGCACCAGCAAACATTAAACCCAAAAAACCATATCCTCTTACATGAACCTTTTGAAGATACTCCGGGAATCCCTGATGATGCTTGCCAAAAGTCCTAAAGCATTTATCCCGCGGATAATTACCACCACATTATACTCACTTCTGAGCCTCTACATGGTTCTGTTGATTGCCGGACTATCTGTCGAAAACACTCCTCAGGCACTCACAAGCACACTACTTGGATTCATCGCAGTCCTCGCACTGACGCCAGCATTTTACTTACTCGATATCTTATCCTACGCGATGTATCCCCAGATAGTTGCAGACATCAAAGAAAATGGCGAAGTCAACCTGACAAAAGCGCTGAAGACGGCTCTGAAGTCCTGGAGGATAGTCGTGTCAGTTGCAGCCGTAGTATTTGCGCTGCTGATACTCGTGCTTGCGACAACATCCGCGCTCGGATACGTCGGCGCCAAAACATCAAACCCCCTGGTGACACTCATATCCATCCCCCTGACGTTAGCGCTTGTGATAGTATTTTCAATACTCGTATTCTTCACAGTTCCTGCCGCGGTAATGGACGGAAAAGGCGTGAAAGAAAGCTTCCGCCAAAGCATAAGACTCGGCCTACTCCACAGATGGGACCTACTAAAACTCAACATAGTCTTTGCAGCCCTGGCCCTGGCGACAATCACATTAACATTTACCTCTCAAATAACAGGCTCCTACACAACCGAGTCAACAGCATTATTCGTCGTAATACGGCTGATACAGGCTATAGTCTACACCTACCTGAACGTTGCAAACCCCCTCGCATACCTTGAGGTGAAAGTTAATAACTTCTGAGACCCAATATATTGCTGATGCAGACGCTGAAAACCAGAGACAAAGAGCTCGAAAACGTCCTAAAACGATCCACAATAGACTACCAAAAATCCGCGCAGGCAGTGTCTGAGATAATATCAGACGTCAGACAAAAAGGGGATGAGGCGCTCATAAGATACAATCTCAAATTTGACAAGCAACAAACCCCGACACTGCAGATAACCGAAAAACAGATTGACGACGCAGTCAAAAGACTAGACAAACAGACACTCGCGTCGATAAAGGCATCCCACAAAAACATAAAAAAATATCATCTAGTACAGTCAAAAAATATCAAACGCGCATGGCAGACCAAGATAGCAGAAGGCGTCATAGCTGGGGAGAAAATACTGCCGATACCATCCGTCGGATGCTATGTTCCAGGGGGTCGCGCATCATACCCTTCAACAGTGCTGATGTCTGTGACAGTCGCTAAAATAGCAGGAGTCAAAAGGGTAGTCGTCGCATCACCGCCAAAAATATCAGACACTGTTCTTGCGGCATGCAAGATATCTGGTGCAGACGAAGTATATCAGGTCGGCGGTGCCCAGGCAATCGCGGCACTCGCATACGGGACACAATCCATAAAGTCAGTCTCAAAAATAGTCGGCCCAGGAAACAAATACGTTACCTGCGCCAAATCAATGGTGTACGGGGCAGTCGACATCGACATGCCAGCAGGACCATCCGAGATACTAATAATAGCAGACGAGAGCTCAAATCCAAAATACATAGCAGCCGACATACTCGCGCAAGCAGAACACGACCCCAACGCACAATGCGTTCTCACAACACACAGCCAAAAAACAATCGACGCAGTAAAATCAATCGTCCAAGATGAGGTTGCTAAATCAGAGAAAAAAGACATACTCCTCCAGTCACTGAACAACATCACACTCATAAAGACCAACTCACTCAAAGACTCAATAGACTTCGCAAACGAATATGCCCCCGAGCACCTTGAGATACACGCCAAAAACCAGGACAAAATCGCGAAAAAAATAACAAACGCCGGGGCAGTCTTCATCGGCGAGTACTCGCCTGTTGCAGCCGGCGACTACGCGTCAGGCGCTAACCACGTCCTTCCGACGGGCGGTGCCGCAAAATACGCAAGTCAACTGTCAGTTCGAGACTTTCTGAAATCAATGAGCACACAGAAAATAACGCTTAAGGGACTGGCTAACCTTTCCAAAACAATAACAACACTCGCAAAAGCAGAAGGCCTTCCAGAACACGCCAAAAGCATAACAAAAAGGCTTAAATAAACAGCAGACTAAAAACCCCTAATGGACTTAAAAACCAACTCCCTATCCTCTACCATGAAGATAACCTTTCTTGGGACCTCAGGCTGCATACCAACCGAAAAAAGAGGACTAAGCGCCATACATCTGGACTACCTCGGAGAGCAGATGCTGTTTGACTGCGGGGAAGGAACGCAACGGCAGATGAGGACGGCCGGCCTCAACTTCATGAACCTCGACAACATCTACATAACACACCTTCACGCAGACCACTTCCTGGGACTTGGCGGCATGATGCAGAGCATGGACTTTCTCGAGCGCGAAAGACCCCTCACAATACACGGGCCAACGGGGACAGAGGACGCAGTCGAAAAACTACTAACAATCGGCACATTCAAAATGGATCATCTAACAGTCAAAGTCAACGAAGTCGCAGAAGGACTGGTATTCAGGGGGACAAGATACACGATAACCGCAGCAAACACCGAACACACAAGAGCAAGCCTCGCATACTGCTTCATCGAAGACCCACACCAAAAATTCCAAAAACAAACAGCCCTCGACCTCGGAGTCCCGGAAGGCAGACTATTCTCACAACTCCAGCGCGGAGAGCAAATCGAAGTAAAAGGCAAAACAATCACGCCCCAACAGGTACTCTCACCCCCGATAGCCGGCAGAAAAATAGTCTACACGGGAGACACAAGACCCTGCAGACAAGTGATAGAACTCGCCAAAGACGCGGACCTACTGATACACGAGAGCATGTTCAGCTCAGATGATGAGGAAGCCACAAAAGACGCGGCCCACTCAACAACCAAACAAGCCGCTGAGGTGGCGAAAAAGGCGGGAGTCAAAAAACTATACCTCACTCACATAAGCCAACGATATACAGACCCCAAAAAACTACAAGACGAAGCAAGGGAAATATTCCCACAAACACACGTGGCTGAAGACTTCACCAAAGTAATAATCCCAAAACACTGGTAGAGCCGGTAGCTCGGCTCGCACTGAGGGCCACAGCATATGCCTCAAGCCCTCTAATCAAAAAAAAAACAGTCCCAAAAACCACTTAAAACAACACCAGCCAAGAATACTCTTTTTATTCAAAACACACTTAATACTAACTCATACGGGACCGTGGGGTAGCTTGGTATCCTTCTAGCTTTGGGAGCTAGTGACTTGCGTTCAAATCGCAGCGGTCCCATTGAACGGAAATCCGTTCATGATTGAGGGTTTCGGCACTTCGTGCCTCAAGCCCTAGTATGAAACCGCTTTTTATTGTTTATTCTAAATTGTTTGTATGGACAGGCTTTCCACAGGTATTATAGAGCTTGACAAGTTGATTGAGGGTGGGGTCAAGTCCAATAGCATAAACTTGGTTGTTGGGGAGCCGGGAAGCGGCAAATCAACTCTTGCAGTGCATTTTTTGATGGCTGGCGCCAAAGTGGGGGAAGTCGGATTGTATGTGTCTGTTGAGGAGAACAAGGAGAAATTCTACGATAACATGTCCCGGGTCGGCTTTGACATGCAAAAACTCGAAGACGACGGCAAATTAATATTCCACCGCGCGAGCGTACAGGAGATACGGAGTTTTCTCGACAAGGGAGTCATCAGCTTCGAACAGTACATCGGACCCAATAACGTCAAAAGAGTCGTGATAGACAGCGTAACAGCCCTCATGCTCGCATACAACGCCGAAACCTCCCAGAGGAATGCGATGTTATCTCTGATAGAGACCCTCAGCAAATGGGGCGTCACAGTATTCATAACAAGCGAGGCAGAAGACGGGCAGGCGAGGTTCGGTATAGAATACTTAGTTGACGCAATATTCCGGCTTTACTACCGGAAGGTGAGTCAGGAGAGGATACGTACTCTTGAGGTGTTCAAGATGAGGGGCACAGAGCACACAAAACAGGAGATAGTGTACCGGTTAGGGATGGGTGGGATAAAACTCTATCCGTTTGAGAAGCTAATTGATTGACGATGTTAGACTACATAATACTTGCGATAGCGGTTTTGGTTGGGGTGAGCCTCCTTTGGACGATAGTGCGAAAGCTCGCAGTCAAGGCGTCAATGGTTCTCATCAACAGCATCGTGGGATTGGCAGTTCTTTTCGGCCTAAACATGTTCGTCGGCTGGAACATACCCTTGACGATACCTGTGATTGTCGTATGCGGCCTTTTCGGCCTTCCAGGTGTTGGGGCGATAGTGTTGCTCTACTTCTTCAACATCATCTAAGAAAAAGATTTTATCTCAGTATTGTGGTGACGTCCTGTATTACCTCTGTCTTTGTTATGACAGTCAAAACGTCGCCGGTTTTTACGATTGTGTCCTCAGTGCCTATTATTACCTCGCCGTTTCTGTAGACCACACCTATCAGGGAGCCGTATGGCAATCCAATATCCCTTACTTTTTTGCCGTTTAATTTCTCGTTTGAGAGCTTTATCTCGACTACCTCAGCGTTTCCGCCGGCGATGCTCATCATCGACCGTCCCCTATCTCTTGTTAGGGCGTTTTTTATCTGGCTCACCGCCGCAGCAACTATGCTGATTGAGGCTGTTATGTCAAGGCCGACGTACAAGTCCTTTTTGTCAGGTTCGTTGACTCTTGCCACAATCTTCGGGACGTTGAATTTCTTCAGCATCTGGCATATTGTGAGGTTAGTCTTATCATCTGCGGTAAGTACTGCAACAGCATCCGCTCTTTCGACCCCAGCATCCTTGAGTATCTCAGTGCTTGAGCCGTCGCCGTATATGACTATGACATCCATCGACTCAGCAAGTGATTTCCCCCTGTCTTCCTTGTTTTCTATTATGACAACCTCGTTACCCTCGCTTACGAGGTGTGTTGCGAGGGATTTCCCGATGCTGCCACAGCCGATTATGATTATGTACATATTCGAGTACTCTATTAACACCCCCATTATATAAATATACTTTAACGGCCTTTTTTTATATCCTAGCCCGCATAATATTGATTTATGGGAAACTCTGAAGTCCTTGTTGAGGCGATAAACTACATACGAAAATTCAGCGGTGAAGTGTTTGTGATAAAGCTCGGCGGCGAAACCCTCCTTGACAAGGAGGTCGTCGACTCCATCTCTGAAGACCTCATACTTCTTGAGACTTTAGGCATAAAGTGCGTTATCGTCCACGGGGGAGGCGTTGACATATCAAAGGCGATGGACGCATTCGGTAAAAAACCCACCTTTGTGAAGGGACTCCGGGTCACGGACCGCGAGACCGTTGACATAGTTGAGATGGTGCTGAGCGGTAAAATAAACCAGCAACTTGTCACAAGCATAATCAAGCGCGGAGGAAACGCGGTCGGACTTTCCGGAAAATCAGGGTGCCTATTCGATGCCGTCATAAAAAAAGGCAAAGTGGACCTCGGATACGTCGGAGACGTCAAAAAAGTCAACCCAAAAATCATACACACACAACTCGACAGCGGCTTCATACCTGTAGTGTCCCCGATTTGCTCGACAAAAGAAGGCGACTCACTAAATCTTAACGCAGACACCGCCGCCTCAGAGCTTGCGGCATCGCTTAAGGCCAGCAAACTCATAATCCTCACAAACGTTGCCGGAGTCCTAGACAAGAAAAATAACCTGATAAAGCGTCTGACTGCAGCAGAGGCTGAGAAACTAATAAATAACAAGACAGCCCACGGCGGCATGATCCCGAAGATTAAGGCGTGCGTGTACGCCCTCAAAAAAGGCGTTAAAAGAACCCACATAGTTGGTGCGACCAAGCACGCAGTACTTGAGGAGATACTCACCAAATCTGGAAATGGCACAATGATAACCCTCAAAAAGACAAAAGGCTGATGATGGACTACGAAACCCACATTATAGAGCTCCAAAACGGGAACCTCACGTTAC
>CAYXON010000018.1:0-11109 GCA_964467145.1 uncultured archaeon
CATGCCATTCCCCAACTCTTCTGATTTCACGCATTATCTCATTTGCCCTTTTGATTGGGTCTTTTGCTGCGGGGTCGTTTACGATTGATGCGTGCTTTCCAACAAGCTCTCTGCGCCTGTATCCGAACATCTTCTCAAACTTCGGGTTGGCGTATTTTATAATCACGTCATCGAGCCCGATTATGTAGACTCCCTCAGACATGTTTTCAATTACCTCGCCTTGTATGCGAAGGACATCAGTTCTTTTTTTGAGTTCTGTTAGATCAGAGCCGTAGATGTTGGCGTAATCCTCACCTTTAATTGGGTTGATGACCCACGAGTATATCTTGTCGCCAAATTGTAGCTCGACATCAGTGAGTGTTCTGCCTTTTGAAAACGCGAAAGTGACGTGTTTTGCAAGTTGTGTCGGGACTTTATCGCCTTCTGAAAGGCGGATTAACCTGGCTGCTGGTTTGTTGAGATAGATTATTCTATGATCTTTTGAGACCCTAATGATTGGAAAGGGATTTTCGGACGGGAACCTCGACAGCTCTTCTATTTTATCCTTTGCAAGTTTTTGTTCTGTGATGTCAGTGACTGCAGCTATTGCACCCGCGTATTTTCCGCCAGAATCAAGAAGTGGGGCTGTTTTTAGGCTTGCATATAGTCTTGAACTGTTTTTTTTCAAAAACTCGAAATCATGATCTTCCGCTATCCCTTTTCTTCTTCTTGCGAGGTTTTTTTTACAAATCCTGACCCCTGCAGCATCCATGAAACTGAATAAGTGTTTTCCCATCATCTCCTTTGAGCTATACCCAAGTAGATCACACATGACTTTGTTAACGTATGTGGTGTGGGATTTCGCATCAATGACCCATACACCCTCATTAAGTGATTCTAGAAGGGTAAGATATTTTACTTCAGAAGCTAGAAGTTCGTGTTCTGTTTTTTTTATTTGCGTGATGTCTCTGCTGAGTATAGAAGCACCAAATATCCTTCCTCTTTCATTTTTTAGGGGGGATATCCAAAGTGACACATCAATTATTTTCCCATCTTTTCTCCTTCTTTGAGTCTCAAATCTTTCGAAATGTTTACCTAACCTTATGCCAGTAAGTAGTTTCTTAAGCTCTTCTTTCTTGTTTTTTGGCAGTATGATACTTATATTCTTGCCAACGACTTCTTTAGACTTGTAGCCATAGATCCGCTCTGCTGCCGGATTCCAACCAGTTATTGTTCCATCAAGGTCTTTTGTAATTATCCCATCATCTGAGTTTCGGATTATTGAAGAGAACACATAGTTTGTTTCTTGGATTAATTTATTTTTAGGTGTTGATTTGGCTGCTCTTTTTTTTGTTCTGCGATGAGGTAAAGCCATGATACTAATTAGTTATGGCGCTTAAAATCGCGTTGCTGCAGGATTGTGTTTATTCTGGATTTTATGGGGTTATCCGTGTTCTGTCTCTTGGGAATAGGACGCATTCGCGGACGTTTTTCAGCCCGCATATTGTGGCGACAATGCGCTCACTTCCCACACCGAACCCTCCGTGGGGCGGCATCCCGTACCGGAATGATTTAAGGTAGAATTCGAAGCTCTCGGGGTCCAGTCCCTTCTTTTTCAGTGCTTCAACGAGTTGGTCGTGGTCGTGTATACGCTGCGCGCCACTTGATAGTTCAAGCCCCATATAGTCTAGGTCGAATGCGCCGCATATTTTGGGGTTGCCATCAAGGGGTCTTGAGTAGAACGCCCTTATGTGGGTTGGCCAGTGCTTTATGAAAAACGGGGCACCAATCAGCTCATGGAGTTTTTTCTCACCTTCTGGGGGTATGTCGTCACCCCACTCAAGCTTTATCCCGTTTTGTGCGAGAAGCTCTAGCACCTCATCGTAGGTTAGTCTTTTGAAAGGTAGTGTTGGAATCTCGAGTTTTCGGCCGAGTATCTTAAGCTCGTTCGGGCACTCCTGCACCACGGACTTAATCATGTTGTGCAGCATGCCCTCAAGCTCACACATCACGTCTTCCTCGTCTTTGATGAACGCCATCTCGCAATCAAGCATGTATATCTCGTTTAGGTGCCGTGGGGTGTTGTGGGACTCAGCCCTGAACACTGGTTGTGCGACGCATACTTTGTCAAGTCCTGTGCTCATCAGCATCTGCTTGTAAAGCTGCGGGCTCTGCGCCAAAAAGGCTTCGCGCTCAAAATACGTTATGGGAAAAAGGTTTGTGCCGCCCTCAGATGCTGCAGCAATTATGGAGGGGGGGTTGATTTCTATGAATCCTCTTGAGTGGAAGAATTCCCTGAACGCTCTTTGAACGCATGCCCTAATCATAAATACTGCCTTGACTTCGGGTTTTCGCACGTCCATGAAACGGTTATTCAACCGTGTGTCAATGTCTGCGTCGACTTTTCCTGTGACATCAAGTGGTAGCGGGCTCTGAGAGACTGCGACAACATCAAGTGTTACTGGATTGAGCTCAACGCCGTTCGGGGCTTTCGGACTTTTTTTGACGAGCCCTTTTATTTTTATCACAGACTCTTTGCTGAGGGATTTTATTAGCTCAAGTATCGGGGGTTCTGTTACACCCTCTTTGGCGCATATTTGCAGAAATCCTCCTCTGTCGCGGAGTACTATGAACTTTAATTTACCGAGGTCTCTTACCTCGTGAACCCAGCCTGCGACAGTAACTTCCTTGCCGTCAAGTGCGTCTGTGACCTCGTTTGAGTAGTGGGTCCTCATAGTCTCTCCTATTATTGAATACAAAGTATATTAATCTTTAGCTCAGTCAAAAAGCAACTCCACCGCCTTATCAGTCACTGAAGCCACAAGCTTGCCCAAATCAACTGGGTTCATCCTGAGAAGTCTTAAGTCGTTTTCGTTGACGTGAACCCTCAGCTTCTCAGCACCCCCCGAGTGGACCTGTGTTATGGATTTGACCCTAGCAGGGGCTATAAGGGCTTTCGCAACATCTGCGAAATCTCCGTCTCCTATCACTCTGACGCTTTTGCCGAGAGCTTCAGATAGGGTCCTGAGGCTTCTGCCGCCCTCACCTATTACTTTGCCGACATCACCTGCTGCTACGACAACAACAACGCCGTCAGACGTTTCAACAGCGTGGCGAAGACACATATCATCGCCGAATAACCCATAAAGAATCTTAGACGCCTCAACCTCAAGAGGCGTTATTTGACTTAGGTCGTATTTTTGTTGGCATGTTCGGCAGAGGTATTTGGATTTGGCGCAAGAGCGGCAAATCGGCAGCATCGCCTTAACCTCTCTTCCTCAGGGTCTCATCACTGACTCTTGTGAAGAGGCAATATTTAGACTCGCCCTTGAGCTCCTCAACAATCTTGTCCACAATGACCTTCACAGGGTCTGGGATGCTTGTTAGCCTCGTACTCATATCCTCAAAGCTGACAAACGGGGTTATCTCCCGCTCCTCAAGTATCTCCTCCCTGTGGCGCTTTCCGATTTTCGGCAGTATCTCCAGTTTGTGCTGGCGGGTGCTAAGAGAACCTGCGGTGTTATAGAACTCGACGAACTCCGCTTCATTCACTTTCACGCACTCTGCGAGTATGTGCGGCAACTCCGATTTGGCGGTCGGCGTCAGCCAGTCATATTTTATCCTGCGCTCGATGTGCTCTATCTTCTGGCGGTTCTCATCGCCGATGTAGACGCGCTCACCGAGCTCAAACAACTGCTCGTCTTTTGGAACAAGCTCAAGTAATGCGAAGAACGTCTCACCCAATGCCTGCACTAAAGGCTTTCGCTTGTGCGGTGGCATGTCAGATTTTCCTTTTGGTAGGTAATCCAGAACTCGAGCGTATTCGTCTTTTTTCACAGTAAAACCCCCTCAACGATACTGATCAACTACGTCGGTGATTTTCTTCAGCTCCTCCTCAGTGTACTTGAAGCGTTCCTTTGCGAAAATCGCCCGTATGTCATCCACTGAGGACGGCATCAAATCAATTATCTTAACAATTCGCTCGGCATTAAGGTTTATCTCAAGCTCTGAGAGCTGTTTAACCATGGACTTCACGTCTTTAGTGCTGATTTTCTTGAATGTCTTGGCGTGCTCAAGAGCCCTCTTCTGCTCATATCTGAGCTCCCCAGTATAGTCAGCATACTCTTTCTCCTTCTTTTTGAGAAGGGCTGCAACCTCAACGAGAGTCACCGGCTCTGAAGCTTTGACGTCCATGTTAGTTAACCCTCTTTAGATGTTCTGGAGTAACAAGTATCCTCTTGTTTTTCTCGCCGTCCATGAACTCAATTATGTATGCCCTACCTTGGTCTCCGACAACTTTCCCTATCCTGCCATTGAAGCGGGGGTGCGGTATCTTCTGGTGTGAGGGGTTTATCTTAATTGCTACGCGCTCGTTTTCCTCGAATTTGGCCAGTATAGCGCCTATATTAAGTTTACCCCTGTTTCTGGGTGTAATCCTTAGACTTCGCGTCCTGCGCCTGAATCCGTCTGAGCCTTTCACAGTATAAACCTCGGGAAAAACCGGAATATTATATAGTAGCTAAGCCTATAAAAACCCAGACCAACCCTAATATCTCCTTTTTTGCCATGTAATGCCCAATAAAATACATGAAACTCGCCCAAGCAAGGCCGGCACCCCTACTAACACCCCCCTCTAACGCGCTTGAGCTAATTGAACCCCCTGGAGCTCGCGAGATAAAGATTATCACAGATAGACTTGAGGGTGAGCGTAAAAACGGCAACAGCCTCGATCTTCTGAGAATACACCACATGATGCACGCCGTCGGATTAGGTGAAAAACCAAAAGGCGAAGACATTACGAAATTCAACGGAGAATACAATATGGACCGCACAAACGAGTCTGGCACAAGCCTTTGCGAGGTACAATTCATGATGGCATCACTCGGAATGGGAAGAGATCTAACCGATGATGTCAGGGGGGTAATACGCAAAAGCCTCTCAGAGACAAGAAGAGATTTTAGAGGGTTCCACATAGCACGCCAACACCACTTCATGAAAGAAGCGGGAGTTAAGAGCGAGATAACAAAAAGAGACAGGGAAAGGATTCTCAAAGACTTAGAATTCATCTCAAAAAACTGGGATGAACGCGAAAAATATAAGATGATTATGTGGATGGATAGTATAGGTGTGGAGGTGCCAGACAGGGCAGATGCGATAGAACAGATGATGCAACACCACATAAAATCCATCAGAGAAGGCGACGGAGGAGAAGCCCTTCTGACAAGATATCTGCTCACAAAAATGCTCAAACCGCAGGAGAAAACAAATGAGGTGCCGGAGATGCCGCCGCTGAAAAAACTAACATGACAGTCAAGATGCAATCATTCAGGCCGGCACCGCTTCTCGCACCCCCAGAAAATGCTGAAAGGCCTTGGGAGACTCTAATAGCCCCTGAGGTTGACGGCATCTACTCAAAACTCGGAACATGCGCTAAGCTAGGACAATGGGGGAGTGTCTCACACATGCTCGTTATGACACGACAGTTCGGACTTCCAGACCCAGGTGCAAGAGAATACAAGGAGCAGATAGTTGGGGAACTCAAAAAAGAGCGCGGTAAAAAAAGCGCGTACTGGGTTGGAAGACTAAACCTTGAGCTGAAAGAATTAGGGCTGCAGACGAAAGTCTGCCAAGAAGATGAAAAGATAATGCGAGATTACCTAAGAGAACAAACAGGGGAAAGAGCATCAGCAAAAGGCATACTTGATGTGCGCTATTACATGACGATGCTCGGCCTAAACCATGGACAATTAAGCGATATTGACCGTGAAAACATCGGGTGGGAGCTACACAGCCTAAGAGAAATATCATCAGATAAAAAAGACATTGCTGAGATGATTCACATGATGCAAAAAACAGGGATGTCGATAGAACCCACAAAAGAAGATTGGGCGAAAATGCAAAGAGAGGTAGAATACCACCGAGGACATGGAACATATAATTTTTCAGTCTATCCACTATATTACATCCACAAACTACGACCACCAAAACAACTAACAGAGGGAAAAAGTGTGGAGGATATGCCTCCGCTGAAGAAACTTTAGTGTTTTATTGAGTAGGTTATTTGTTCGTCGTCGAACTTTAGTTTGTCTGCTGACTCAAGGCCTTCAACCAGGTTTATGCTGTCTGCTCTGACCTCGGAGAGTATTGTGTGCAGGAAGTCGCCGAGCATCTCCTCAACGAGTTTGGACTTTGAGATGGAGACTGTGATTCTCGCAAGCTCCTCAAGATTCTCCTTTTTCCTTAGCTCCTGCAGATGCCTTATGATGTCGCGTGCCAGCGCCTCCCGAACGAGCTTCTCATCCCTTCTTGAATCAATAAGCACGAACCCTGATGACGTGCCGCAGCTAAATGATGCTGCAGCGAATTCCCCGCCGAAATCCATCTTAACATCCAATACCATGTCTGCTGAAACTTTGTGACCTTCTATCTCAGCCTCTTTTCCAGAGTCAACTATCTTCTTCGCAACAATTGGGTTATCCTTTATGGACTGCGCCACCTTCGCCGCATCTTTGCCGTATTTGGGGCCTATGACCTTGAAGTTCGGAGACGCTGAATAGGTCACATCCGGCAGTTCATTGTTGTATTCGACTGCTTTGGTGTTCAGCTGCTTTGTTATTATGTCCCCCAACGCATCTACCGCTTTTTTGACTCTTTCATCGCCTGATATCGTAGCTTTGGCTATTGGGTAGCGAAGCTTTATTCCCGCATCTTGTCTGCATCTTGAGCCCGCCTCAAAGACTGCTCTGACAACCAACATGTTTTCGATTATTTCAGAGTCTATGTCCTCGTCTTTAGGCCATCTGATTTGGTGTATGCTGTCTGAGTCTTTTTTCAGGATGTTAAGGTATATCTCCTCAGTTATGAAAGGCGCCATCGGCGCGAGCATTATGCATGTTTTTCTAAGGACCTCCGACATGCTCATGTATGCTGCCTTTTTTGACGGATTCATGAGGCCGTTTTTGTCCTCAAGCCAGAGCCTGTCGCGTATGAGTTTTATGTACCAGCGAGACAAGTCCTCTACTACGAAGTTGGATATCTTTGATAGCGCGTGGTGGTACTCGTTGCCAAGATATGACTGCTTCACTGACTCGCATGTTTTCGCTGCGCAAGACAGTATCCACTCATCCTCTTTTGCAAGCGACTTTTTGTCGAGCTTGCTTTCTCGCGGGTCGAATTTGTCAAGGAGCATGTACCTTACAGTAAAGGAGTAGCAATTCCAGAGTGTTCTGAGCATGGGTATCACAGTCTCGTTCATCGACTCCACACCAAATCTTTTCGCATTCCATGGGGCGGTTGAACAGAGCTGGAGCCTCACAGCATCTGCGCCGACTGAGTTGAAGAGTGTCCACGGGTTTATGATGTTGTTTTTAGATTTACTCATCTTCTCGCCGTTCTCGTCCAAGAGGAGTCCGCCGACTACGCAGTTTTTGTAGGCAGGTTTATCAAAGAGAAGGGTTGATATCACAAGGAGTGTGTAAAACCACCCTCGGGTCTGGTCTGTGGCCTCTGCTATGAAATCATAGGGGAAGCTTTCCTCAAAGAGTTTCTTGTTCTCAAACGGGTAGTGGTATTGCGCGAATGGTGCGGCACCGGAGTCGTACCAGCAGTCTATCACATACTCAACGCGTGTCATCTGAGCGCCGCATGAGCACTTGAGTTTGACCTTGTCAACGTATGGCCTGTGCAAGTCAATGTCTTCTGTGACCTCACCCACGGCATTTTCTAAAAGCTCTTTTCGGGAGCCTATTGCCTTCTTTTTGCCGCATTCACACTCCCAAATCGGAAGGGGCGTGCCCCAGAACCTGTTTCTGGAAAGGCCCCAGTCTCGGGCGTTCTCAAGCCAGTTGCCAAAGCGACCGGACCCTATTGTTGGCGGGTACCAGCTTATTTTAGAGTTTTTATCCACTATTTTCGGGACATTATCTGCGACCTTTATGAACCAGCTCTTCATCGCGTAGTACAGAAGTGGTGTGTTGCATCTCCAGCAGAAGGGGTACTCGTGCTCGTAAGGGTATTTCGCAATAATAGACCCGCGCTCCTCGAGCATGGCGATTATTTTCTCGTCTGCCTCTTTCACAAATACTCCCATAAGCTCGGAAACATCGGATGTGAATTTTCCGTCAAGGTCAACTGGGTTTATCACGGGCAGGTCGTTTTCGAGGCTTACGTTGTAGTCGTCCTCACCGAATGCGGGTGCTATGTGGACTATGCCTGTGCCTTCCTCTGTTGTGACGAACTCCCCCTTGATGACTCGCCACGCGGGTTTTTCTAGCTTGTTTATGAAGTGGTTAAAGAGCGGGTGGTATTCGAGGCCTATGAGTTCTTTGCCACTCATCTCAGATATTGTCTCAGCTTCCGGGAATCTTTTTTCCGCGAGGTCCTTTGCGAGAACGTATTTTTCTCCGCGATACTTTATTAGGGCGTAGTTTATTTTTGGATTTACTGCGAGCGCGACGTTTGATATGAGTGTCCAGGGTGTTGTAGTCCAGGCAAGCAGGCTGAAGTCGCGGTCTTTGACAGGCAGTGCGACGACGACCGTCATCTCTTTCACAGACTTGTAACCGAGCGCGACCTCGTGCGATGAAAGCGGTGTCCCGCACCTGGAGCATAGTGGCACGACCTTGTAGCCCTCATATAGTAGTCCCTTATCCCATAGTTTTTTGAGGCTCCACCAAACGCTTTCAACATAGTTGTTGTCCATGGTGACGTAGGGTTTTTCCAAATCCACCCAGTAGCCCATGCGTGCCGTCAAATCATCCCACTCTTTTATGTGGCTGAATACGCTTTGCCTGCATTTTTCGATGAACCTGTCAAGGCCGTACTCTATTATCGCCTTTTTGTTTTCGAGCTTTAGCTCCTTTTCAACCTGGACCTCAACAGGAAGTCCGTGGCAGTCCCATCCGGCTTTTCTCGGGACGCTTTCCCCGAGCATGTAGTGGAAACGGTTGACGACGTCCTTGAATGTGCGCATCTCAACGTGGTGCAATGCTGGGGGGGCGTTCGCTGTTGGTGGACCTTCAAGAAACGAGAAAAGCTTGCCTTTTCTGGGTTTTAGGGTTGATTCTGCGACTTTTTTAGACTTCCAGTAGGCTAGAACGAGTTCTTCACATGTTTTGGGCTCATATTCCCCAACAGGTTGTACAGCCATCTTTAGGACAAATAATAAGAGGTTATTGTGTAAAAATGTAGTGTCTACAATCTTAAAACCACGTAATCCAAATAGGTATGGTATGGAACTTCCTTGGACCGAGAAATACAGGCCTAAAAAACTCGACGAGATAGTCGGGCAAAAAGCCATAGTCGAAAGGCTTAATGCCTACGTTAAGGGTGGGAGCATGCCACACTTACTGTTTGCAGGGCCGGCTGGCGTCGGCAAAACCACTGCCGCAATGTGCATCTCAAACCAGCTATTCGATGGTGAGCGGACCGACCTTCTTGAGCTTAACGCATCGGATGAGCGGGGCATAGATGTCGTCAGAAGCAAGATAAAGGATTTCGCAAGGACGCGCTCCATACACGGCGGATTCAAACTCATATTCCTGGATGAATCAGACTCTCTCACAAGCGACGCCCAAAACGCCCTGAGAAGGACGATGGAACAATACACAAGCACCTGCAGATTCATACTATCCTGCAACTACAGCTCCAAAATAATAGAGCCCATACAATCAAGGTGCTCGATATTCAGGTTCGCAAGACTCCCCCTCAATGACGTGAAAGAGTATCTTATCAGGATACTCAAGGCTGAGAAGATAAAATTCGACAACGAAGGTCTTGACGCCGTAATGTACGTCAGCGAAGGAGACATGAGAAAAGCGGTAAACACCATCCAGAGCTCGGCATCAATAGGTGCTGTAACACAAGAGAACGTCTACTCAATAACGTCCCGCGCAAGACCTGAAGACATCCGAGACCTCATGAACCTCGCGCTTGACGGAAAGTTCACAGACGCGAGAAAACACCTGGATGAGCTGATGCTCACAACAGGATTGTCAGGGGAAGACATACTGCTTGCGATGAACCGCGAAGCAGTCAACATCGAAAAATCAGATATCATAAAGGTGAAGATAATAGACCTCGTCGGAGAGGCCAACTTCACACTCGTTGAAGGTGCAAACGAAAGAATACAGATAGAGGCACTACTTGCACGGATGGCACTACTTGAATAGTATTAAAAGTCCTTGTATTTCTCGACTATCCGCTCAATCATCTGCTTTTTACGGGCGTTTTTACCACCGCCCTGAAGCTCATCCATCCTCTCAAGACGCTGCATAATGGCGGAGGGGATGTTCTCAACAGCCTTTACTTTGGATTTCTCCTCAAGCACCTTCTTCTCAGCCTCCTGCCGCGCAATCTCCTTGAGCTTTTTACGGTCTTTAGCAGTCAAAACCGAAGACTCTATTTTTTTCATATCAAGCAAAGGTATATGAATAGGATAATCAAGCAATCAGATAAATAAACAACAAAACAGGAGAACCAGTAGGATTTATCTAATACATCGCATTATAGTAGAGATATGAAAAGGCTGTTTGGGACATCTGGAGTCAGGAGAAAGGCTGCTGACTTATCTGACGAGTTCGCCAAAGACCTCGGCTCAGCCCTCGCCACATCTGGCGCTTCAAAGGTTGCTGTGGGACGAGACACAAGAGCAAGCGGCCCAGCACTTCAGAAAGCTTTTGTTGAAGGCCTCACCTGCGCAGGCTCTGACGCCGTTCTTCTGGGTGTTGTGCCAACACCAACAGTGGGTGTTGCAACAGCCATTTTTGGCACAGGCATTGTCGTCACAGCATCGCATAACCCGCCGGAATACAATGGGTTCAAGTTCTTCGATCAGGGCGGCGCATTCAAAAAAGAAAAGGAAAACATCATCGAAGAGCTTTTTGAAAAAAAGAAATTCAAAAAAGGCGCAGGCAAAACATCTGAAAAAGATTACATACAAGAGCACATAAGGCTCATACACTCAGTTGTCGGCGACGCAGACGGCGTTAAGGTGATGGTCGATTGTGCGGGCGGTGCTGGCTCCAAAGTCACACCAAAACTTCTTGATGTTATGGGTTGCAAAAAAAAGGTTATAAACGATAACGTCGACGGAGTATTCCCGCACGGCCTTGAGCCGACAGAGGAGAACCT
>CAYXON010000019.1:0-10977 GCA_964467145.1 uncultured archaeon
CAAATATTATTTGGTCGCCGACTTCAACGAGTTTCTCGGTCTCCTTTTTGTTTTTCACTCCGATGTCGATGAAGAGTTCATCGTGTTTTACGACCTTCTTGCGCTCATCCCCATGTTGAAGATGGGGGGGTTTCGCGCCTATCACGCCCACTACATCTGATTTTTTGCCTTTTATCACGACGCGCTGGGAGTAAAGAACCCTGTCGTCTATGCCGCCGACTTTGACGAAGTGTATGTAGCCCTCCTTGGTTATGTGCTTGACTAGAAATCCGACCTCGTCCATGTGGGCTGCGAGCATTATCTTCTTTTTGCCGCTTCCTTTTTTGCCTATCACATTCCCGAACCTGTCGCGGGATACGCTGTCACATGATTTCTTCAACTCTTTCTCTAAAATATCTGACACCGGGTCCTCAAACCCGGATATCCCCGGAGCCATACAAAGTTTTTCAAGTAAGTCCATGCAAAACACCACATAAATTTTTTTTGTTTATCCTAAATCGTCGAATGCGTCGGGAGCCTTCTTTTTGAGTATCGCAAGCATCTCACATGCCAGATTCTTTATCTCCCATTGAGCGCCCTTGCCGCTTCTGAGCTTTATGAAATGCCTAAGCTCGCGGAAGTTCATTGTGCACACGATTTTTGTCGCGCACGCGTTAGGAAGAAGAAACCGTGCGTCCTCTTTAGGGACCCCTGATTCTATGAGTTTCTGATATGATTTACGAGCCGACTCCACAGCCTCGTCAAATATCGCCTTGACCTCTTTTTTCTCAAGGACTGTCGGAGGCGTAACATACTCGAACCCTGCCTCGTTGACGTATCGCTGGCTCTGCTGGCTAAAGGATGCTATCCTGTGCCGCACAAGCTGATGGGTCAAAGCCCTGGATACCCCCTCAATCATGAACGTCGCCGACGCGTGCTCGAACGTACTCATATGACCCCAATCCCTCAGGTTTCTCAGAAGCTTCGAGTTCGCGCCATCCGTCTTGGGCTCTGACGCGTAGCAGACTCGCGCGCTTTTGGCTATGATATCTTCTGGCGCCGGAGTAATTGCAAGGAGGGTGACTTTCATCTTATGCATTAAAACAACGAAACTAATAAATCACAAACACAAGCAATACCCATACTCCAGAGATAAAAACGCTAAAAAATGCGTTTTAAAGCCTTGAAAATCCAGCACACAAGTATTTAAATGCGAGGAGCGTATAGTATTCCTATCTTTATCCTGTAGGTGCATGAGTTTGGAAAGCGGTGAGGTAACCTCCGTCGTGGGGGAGCAGGTGGTTGTGAAATCAACAGGCAAACCCCCCGAAATAGGCTCCAAAGCATACACCAAAAAAGACTTTCTAGGGGTTGTCGCAGACGTCATAGGCCCCGTCGACAAACCATATTTCATAGTGAAAAAAAGCGGCAAAAACACCGCCGAAACAGGGGAAAAGATATATTCAAAGTAAGAGAGGATATTGTGAACTAAAATGAGCGGCGAAGAAACAGCAAATCAGGAAGTAAAGTGCCCGGACTGCGGCGGGACAAACATGATAACAGACTACAAGCACGGCGAGCTTGTTTGCAAAAAATGCGGCCTCGTACTCGACGAGGGAATGTTCGACTTTGGCCCGGAATGGAGGGCCTTCGACGAAGAGCAGAAAAGCAAGCGAGCAAGAACCGGAGGACCCGTTAAATTCGCCAAACTCAACAAAGGACTCACAACAGAAATCGACCGCTACGACCGCGACATAAGAGGCGGTGCCATACAACCTGAGAGAAAAGCACAGCTTTACAGGCTAAGAAAATGGCAGAGACGCTCCAGGATGAGCGACTCAGTCCAGAGAAACCTCTCAATCGCTTTGCCTGAACTTGACAGGATGTGTGCGTTCTTGAACATACCAAACAACATCAAGGAAGAGTGCGCGATGTGGTACAGAAAAGCAGTCAACAAAGGACTAGTACGTGGAAGAAGCATCGAATCAGTCGTTGCAGCAATCATATATTTAATATCAAGAAAACACCAGCTGCCGAAGACACTCGAAGAACTTGAGGAAGCATCAGGTGTTAAGAAAAAAGACATCGGAAGAAGCTACAGGTTCGCGTGCAGAAGACTCGGAGTAAGGATGCCAGTTGCGACCCCGATGGACTACGTCCCAAGGTTCGCATCAGAGCTCGGACTATCTGGTGAGACCGAAGCCAAAGCCATCGAGATACTTGAGAAAGCCCGTGAAAAAGGCGTCACCTCAGGAAGAGGCCCAACTGGTGTTGCAGCAGCCGCGATATACCTAGCTGGTAAGATAACAAACGACAAACAAACCCAGAAAGGCATCGCAGGACGGCTTGCCGGCGTCACCGAAGTCACCATCAGAAACAGATACGAAGAAATAGCAAGGGAGTTGGGGATAGAACTATAATCCCCTCCTTTCCCTTTTTTAACTATTTATTGTCGTATTACCTGTTTTTGGGTAATGGTTTGGTTGGATTCGGTGCTTGTTAGGATTGCGCAGCTTCAGGGCAGCCAGTCCGCTGAGGCTTCATTGAATACTTCTGAGTTAGGGGATTTTTTAGGAGTCAGCCAGCAGACCGCCTCACGCTACCTTCAGCTTCTTGAGGAAAAGGGATGGTTAGCAAGAGCAAGGAGCGGCAGAGGGTTCTCAGTAAAGCTGACAGATGAGGGTGTTGACGCGCTAAGGCAGATAAACATCAGCATAAGCAGTTTTCTACAGTCTGGAAAAAATAGGGCATACTCTGGGGAGGTGGTGTCGGGGATTGGCGAAGGCGCTTACTACGTCGGAGAATACTCCAGCAGAATCAATGGACTCACAGGATATGTTCCATACCCTGGCACATTCAATTTGAGAGTTGAGGGCGGCAGACCCGATTTCAGAGGTGATAAGACTGTAGCTGTTGAGGAGTTCACATCTGGAGAGCGGACCTTCGGCAAAATCTGGCTCACACCAGTCACACTAAAAATAAAAGGCAAAAACATCGAATGCCATATACTGCTTCCGGACAGGACACACCACAAACAGGACATAGAATTAATCTGCGGGAAAAACATCAGAAAAACATACAACGTCACAGACGGCGACACAGCAGAGATAAGACTCAAATAATCCTCTTCTCCACAACATTTCCGCGCGGCTTTTCCTCCGAAAATATCTGCGCGCTGAAACTGTATAGCCGAAACCCCTTGCTCAAGTAGGCATTGGGTGGAAGCCACGCTTTCTCGCAAGTGTTTTCCAAAAATTCCTGAGGCCCCCACCCTTGTTCCACCGGAACCTGCGGCAGGAGAAGTCCGCGCTGCTGCCCTAGCTCCGCAATCAGACCGTCACGGCCGATGACGATGTTTTTGACATACTCGCTGGAATCCGATACCTTGACCTCAGCAGGTTTTGTCAGAACAGAGACTTCAACATCTATCTGCCGGAGCTCATCCTCATCGACTGAGGGGAATCTCGGATCCTCAAAAGCCGCAGACAATGCGGAATTATAGACTGCATCCCCGAGCCTCAGGACAGGTTCTGGAAAGCCTATGCAGCCCCTCAGACTGCCTTTTTTGTGGAGCGTCACGAATACTCCGCGTTTTTCTGAAAAAACATCCTTCAGAGATTTTGGAGCTGTAGGTTTTGTTTTTCTGAAGCTGCCTTCCACAACAGCCCTCGCGTAAGAGACTATGTCACGCCCCTGAGCAAGGTCAAGTTCCATGTCAATCACTTAGATAACTTCTCCAGCGCCTCGATTATTTGTTTCTCATCTGCTATCTTGGCCTTGTTCTCATCAATTACTGGGCCGACGAATACGACGCCAGCTTTCTTAAGTTTTTTTATGTTTTCGAAAACGAACGGGTTGTCGTACATGCTCTGGTGCATCGCAGGCACAATCATGATTTTCTTGCCGCAACCCAGTGCTGTGGCAGCCATCGTGGTGACTGGGGTGTCGTCGATTCCTGATGCAATCTTTGAGATAGTATTTGATGTCGCAGGACATATCAAAAGCACATCAGCTGAGCCGCAGATTCCCAAAAGTTTCACATGCTCTACTGCACCAGTTATTTCTACTATCACGGGTTTCTCACTCGCCCAATGCAAGACCTTCGGATTTAGTATGTCGTGAGCTGCGCGGCTCATGACGCATTCAACATCGTGTCCTTTGCGCCTTAGTTCCCTAACAAGCTCTGGAACTCTGACTGCCGCAACAGAGCCCGTAACCGCAACAACCACTTTCACCCTAGATACCACCTATTTTATAGTATAAGGGTGTTATTATTAAAACTGTGGATTTAGCAGAAAAGATACTAAAACTAAGGGCAGAACGCAACGCAGTCATACTAGCCCACAACTACCAAAGGCCAGAAATACAGGATTTAGCCGATTTCGTGGGGGACAGCCTAGAGCTCGCAAGGACTGCCCAGTCAGTTGACGCGGACGTCATAGTCTTTTGTGGCGTTGACTTCATGGCTGAAAGCGCGGCAATACTGAACCCGGACAAGAAGGTGATAATGCCAGTCAAAGAGGCGATGTGCCCGCTTGCTATGATGCTCCCAAAGGAAGTAATAATAAACGCGAAAGAACGTTACCCTGACGCCGAAGTCGTCATGTACGTGAACACCCACGCTGAGGCGAAAGCCCACGCAGACTGCATCTGCACATCAGGCAACGCAGTCAAAGTCGTCGAAGCAATGGACGCAGACCAGATAATATTCGCACCAGACAAGAACCTCGCGCACTACGTAAGTCTCAGAACCGACAAAGAGATAATACCAGTACCCCACTACGGCATGTGCATAGTCCACGAAAACATAAAACTCTCAGATGTGAAGGCCGCGATGGCAGCACACCCAAAGGCGAAGCTAACAGTTCACCCAGAGGTACCTGCAGAAGTTCAGGAGCTAGCCCACCACATAGGCGGCACAAAAGGGATGGTAGACTTTGTGAAAAAAGACAAAGGAAAGGAATTTATAGTCGGCACTGAAAACGGACTAATACACAGGATGATGAAGGAGACCCATGGGAAAAAATTCTACCCAGCATGCGAGACCGCAATATGCCAGAACATGAAAAAAACCAACCTCGAAAACCTCCACCAAGCACTGAAGGAGATGAAGCACGTGATAACAGTCCCCGAAGACATCGCAGAAGCAGCGAGAATACCACTTGAGAGGATGCTCACTCTATAGAATGCAGTATTGCCCGCTCATCCTTCAGATTAACAGCCAACCGCATAGGATTTGTAAATTTTCTAACTCTGAAATTAACCATCTCTTTGTCTAAATAAGGATGGGGTGAGACATTATCTGTGAATCCTAGTTCCTCACCCAGCAGCTGTTCCACCCCCTCCTGCTGATTTGAGGTGAATGCCAGCAGGTCCCGCTCAACAAGCACTTCCATGTTGTGTCCTGTCGTTGAAAAACGAATATTGCCGGGGTATAGGACCACGCCCTTGAGGGGGAACCCTCCCTTGAAGTCTTCCCTGTGTTTTCCGCCTTGAGCATTTACGACCTGGTCCAGTAGATGACCCATGTCAAACCATTTGCCTTCCACACCCAAGTCCATGACGACTGTGAAACCGTTGGGGCTCTGCTCCGCCATATGCCTAAGGGCTTTTCCGCAAACTGGAATCCTGGGGTTTGAGGACTTTAGGAGGTAACAGTCGCCGACATATTCGCCATGACCCATTAGGTCGCCGCCTTCAGCGTATCCAGCGACAAAACCTTGCCTTGATGTGTCAACAGGAGCAATAAGCTGCCTATATCTTGTCTGGCTGTTGCTGAACTGATAAACCATAGGGATTGAAAACTTAAATCGGAGTGAGAACTCTGTATCATCTTCCATCTGCCACCACGACAGGCCATCCCAATCTTGATTGGGGTTTACCAGTGGCCCAATCCAAGACTGAGCCCCAGCAACATCAAACTCGTGTATGCTGAACTCCATCCTCTGCGGTTCACCCAAAGCCGCCTCAGCACGCCTGAACACATACTCGAGTGTGTCGATGATGATTTTCTCCCCGTCCTCACCTTGCCGGCTTAAGAGCCCAAGGTTAAAAAGTAACCCGCAGTTGATGTCGTATCTTCTGCTATACCATGATCTTTCATGGCTTGTTAAAGTGCCCATATTGTCAAAATAGCCCACACTGAACTCGTCAATCGCGCCGGTTGCCAGGTTAACAGCCTGAAAAGGGAAATGTGCTGAAGAGTATTCTCTGCCGTCTGCCCGCTTAACAGCCGCACCACCCAGTAGGTCCTCAAAGCATAGTCCCTCCATCGTGGTCGTGTTCAAGCCGAAATTCTGCATGACCTCAAGTCGGGGTTTGAACCTGTGCCAATCCAGCACACCAGACACTTGAGGTGCAAAATGCGTGGGCTCACCTTTGTAGTAGTACCTGAAATATTCGTCCTCATATTTGAATTTTTTCCCGCATGCCCTGTTGAAGACTATCCCCATCCAATCATCCTCATGCGCTATTCCGCGCTCGTTTCTGTACTCTATCGCCTTGTCGCTCCACTCTGACGCGTAAACCCTCTTCACCATGCCGACGAACAAATCGAAGTTTTCATCGTCTCCCCCACTCAGGGGGTGGAATAAACTCTCAAATCTTCCGCTGAATCCTGAGTCGCTTTTGTACTCGAACCTCCCGCTGCTTCTTATAACCATAGGGTTATCCTTGAACCGCTCAAATATCTCGCGCAATACGCGAGTTTGCTCGCCTGTGAATTCAGCAGATGTGAATGCATTGACCCTATCTGCCTCCGCCATCCCAATAAGGTCTTCGGTTTTTAGGTTGTTGTTCTTGAGGAAATCCCTGTAGTAGTCGGTTGTCAGAACCTGCATCTGAGGCATGCCAATCCTGATGAGTTGTCTCTCACCGCCTTCACATGAGCTGTCAGCAATCCAAAAATACGGGCCGTCCTCCCGCGTCCTCTGCGAGTATATTTCATCCCACACATACTTCAACCTAAGAAGCCCCACTGCTTTGCCTCCAATCTTATCTCGGAGTATCCGGTCATTGACAAGGCATTCTGGAAGACAAGTTCCCGCACGAAGCTCAGGTGCGAGTTCCTTGATTCCGGGATAGAGCTGCTGGGGGTCAGATGCCCACCTGGAATACCTATCCAACCTATCACCCTCACGGACTGTTGGGTGCTGCATCAAGTAAAATATGGGAAACACCAAGTATTAAGAGATTATGGGCTTGTACAGGCGTGGTGCGGATTTTGAAAGGCATCTTGTGACGGTCTTCTGGGAGAAAGGATGGGCTGCTGTGAGGGCGGCAGGGTCTGGAACTAGAAAA
This sequence comes from uncultured archaeon, assembly GCA_964467145.1. Lineage (GTDB taxonomy): Archaea > Altiarchaeota > Altiarchaeia > IMC4 > SCGC-AAA252-I15 > JAHIYG01. The sequence goes on from CAYXON010000019.1 coordinate 7,279, forward strand.
GAGCCGGTCCCCGACGTGATGGCTGCCAAAGAGGGGAGGATGATAGTTGTTGAGTGCAAGACCACCAAAAAGGACAGGCTAAGCCTGAAGACTGCAATCAATCAACTCGCAGACTTTCATAAAGTATCAGGGGGCGACGCCTACATCGCGGTCCGGTTTTTCAGAAAACAACCCCGTTTCTACAGGCTTGAAGAGCTCATGAAAAAGAGGAATTTCACAATACACGAAACAGACGAATACCTAGCACTAGACACGATACTCGGTTGTCAGAGCCTGCTGAAATAGGAATCTCTCGCATTTTTTGGCTAATCATTCCCAATAAATTACAGGCCATGAGAAAACTCTTAAAAAACCCACCACAAAATACGCTGAAGAAACTATGACAACTAAGATTCAATCATTCAGGCCGCAGCCGCTTCTTTCGCAACCTCCTGCAGAAGATTGGATGAGAGTAACCAGGTCCAATGATGAGATGATTCGTGAGGCACTAAGACAAAGCAGAGAAAAAAAAGATGCTATATCCGTCGCGTCCCTGTTGTTTCACATGCGGGGCATAGGGCTTGATGTAGAGATTAACGAAGATGATAAAAAGATTATGTTAGAAAGACTAGAGCAAGACCGGCGAAGCGGCTGGGCAGAGGGAGTCGGTAAGATGCATTATTATATGAGGGGGTTGGGGATGAAATAGAAGGTGACACCCCATGACATTTGGGTATTGAATGAAGGCATTATAGACAAGTGGTCTAGGAAGGCACCGCAGCCACTGGCCGAAACCTACTTTTACATGGTGAAAATTGGGGTAGACACCAACATACCGCCAGAACATGCGCAGATGATAGTCGCAGAATGTGAATACAAGAGGTTAGTCGGACACGGATTTGACGTGTCGGAAAAGATGCACTGGATGAAGACATTAGGTTACGGGAAAGAACCAAGCATCCAAGACAAGGATAAGATGCAGCAAGTCATCGAAAACCCGCCCAAAAGTTTCGGGATATTTCTTGCAGAACACCACTACAACATCAGACAACTAATAACTGCTGACGCGAAAGACACACCACAACTACCGCCTTTGAAAAAGCTTTAGTCTTTTGGTGGTCCCTTGTATGTTCCGTCGTCCACTTCCCCATCGTCTTCTGGGAGGTAGTTGCATTTTTTGCAGAAGCCTCCTTCGCGCCACCAGTGCTTGAAGCAGACACCGCATACGTAGATGTCGAAGGGCTTTATTTTTTTGGGCTTCAGCTTCTTGCAGAACGGGCACTCAACACGCTCATCATCTTCCACGCAGATGTGGCAGAATGTTTTCTTGCATTGTGTGCACTCGAAAAACGACACCTTGAAGTCGGTGTGCTCAACCTGGTCCTCGTAGACGCTTATGCAATCGTACCTTCCGCACTTGTCGCAGTCAACGCGGACATGAACTCGCTCACGCTTTTTAGAGGTTAAAAAACGCTTAAGACCAACAACCCACCCGAACATGTTAAGAATATGGGTTAAACACAAATATTAAAACACCTACATCCTGTCTGGAGCCTCAATACCCAAAAGCCCAAGACCCGCCTTTATGGTGTCCCTCACCCGCTCAACAAGAAGAAGCCGCCTGTTTCTGACAGATTCTAGGGAATCAATTACTGGGCAGCTCATGTAGAACCTACCATAATCGGATGTTAGCTGCACAAGATATGATGCGACAATGTCTGGGCGAAGACTCGCACCAGCCTCCAACACAACATCATCAAACTCCAAAAGCCTCATAATCAGGCTCTGCTCATCAGTTTCAGTGACTTCGAAGTCAATGTCGCCAACTTTTCCGTCGAACCCCGCCTTCTCAAGTATCCTACAACTTCGGGCGTGAGCGTACTGTATGTAGGGTGCGGTCTCACCGTCAAAATTAAGAGCGTCAGAAAACCGGAACGTTATCTGCTTGTTCGGCGATGTCTTCACAATGTGGAACTTCATAGCACCCACGCCAACCATCCGAGCAGTCTCCTCATCACCCAACCCCCTTTTCTTAACCTCCTCCAACGCCTTCTCAACAGCCTCGTCCAAGAGCTCATCCACAGTCGCGATATCGCCTTTGCGGGTCGAGAACTTAACACCCTCAAAATTCACGAAACTAAAGTGGACCACATCAATCGGCTTTGAGACCTTGAAGATTTCAGACAATATCGTCTTAAGCTCCTGAAACTGCAGCTTATGGTCCTCGCCCAACACATTAATCAGCCTGTCACCCAACCCGATTTTCTTAAGATGATACGCGATGTCGCGGGCAAGATAAACGCTCGTGCCGTCAGAGCGCGCCAAAACAGTCAACCCACTACGTTTGTCAATTCCGAAACTGCTAAGGTCAACGCCAGAGCCGACAGCGTCCTCCACGAAATACGGCGACTTTTTCACAACATCCATTGCTGTCGCAACGCTTCCGTCAGTCAACCCCTCACTCTCAAAGTCAAAGACGTCAAAGGATACACCAAGCCGTTTGAAAGTCTCAAGCTGACCTGCAAGCCCCTCACGGGCAGTGGACGTTATCTTCTCAAGCGACTTCTTGTCCCCTGCCTCAGCAGCCTGAATCAGACACGTCACCCTCTTTTGGAAAGCCTCATCCTCTTCATACAATCTGTTAGCGACAACGTATGTGAAAAACAACCGATAGTCTCCACGACCCACATATTTTCCGTACTTAGCCTTCACATCATCTGCGGACTGAAGACCATCAGAAAGACCGACTGCTATTATCGCAACCTGTTTACCGACGTCGTTCACGTAATAGTGGGTCTCAACATCATAGCCAATGTGAAGGAGTATCCTCTTGACTGAATCGCCTATGATGGTGTTTCTTATTCTGCCGACATGCACAGGACCTGTCGGATTCACTGAAGTGTGCTCCAAAACAATACTCCCAGAGCAAGGCTTGGACGCGGCTGAAGACGACATCAAATGCTTCAGCACTGCACTGTAATCAAGTGCGAAGTTCACATATCCGCCGTCTGCGGAAACAGACTCCACAAAACCAGACGGAATTATCTTGGACGCTAAATCAGCCGCGATTTTACGGGGGTCAGAACCCAGTTTTTTGGCGAGCCTAAACGCGATAGGCGAGCCGAACCCGCCAAGGGGTGAGGACTTAACATCATCATCCAAAGCCTCCGGGACAACAGAATGAAGAAGCTCCAAAACAGCCTGTTTAACCGGGTTCATACGCAATATATTCTGAAAGACAATATATAACGTGAAGTAGGGAAACTCTATTTAACACTTACGGGACAATACATTAAAGAATATGGATATCATAGGCGGCGTCCAAGAAGGAATAACACGGATGCGAGCTGAAAGAAACTACAAAACAGGGAAATACGAAAACGCACTCAAACAATACCTGCACCTTTTTGAAACCTCCCTAAAAGGAGACAATAAACCTTTAGCTGCTAAATACGCTGAAAAAATAGGCGACTGCTACGAACGACTTGAGCACAAAGACCACAAAACAAGGATAGAGGACCACAAAAACGCGGGAGGATACTACATAAAATCCGCAGACATATTAAAAAAAACAAACAAAACGATAAAGGCTGGAGAAATATACGAGAAAGGTGCGAAAGCATACGAGGAAATAGACGACTTCAAAACCGCCGGCGACTTTTACCTTGAATCCGCTACAATGTTCACCCAAGCCAAAGACTTCGTGAACGCAAGCTACGC
>CAYXON010000020.1:0-10876 GCA_964467145.1 uncultured archaeon
GACACATCAGCTATTCTAATATGGCCTAAAAAATAAGGTGTTTGGGGGTTTTTCAGGACCCCCTTTTTCTTTAAGCAATCGTCTTTATTATGTCGACGACCCTGTTTGAGTAGCCCCATTCGTTGTCGTACCAGGAAAGTACCTTGACGAGGTTTCCACCCACCACCATTGTCGCTTTCGCGTCAAATATTGAGGAGTGGGGGTTTCCGATTATGTCTGTTGACACTATCGGCTCTTCAGTGTACTCTAGCACGCCTTTGAGGTCTCCTTCTGCGTGTTTTTTCATTGCTGCGTTAATCTGCTCTTTTGTGACGTCTTTTTTGAGTACTGCAACGAGGTCTACAAGGCTTCCGTCAGGTACTGGGACGCGTATTGCCATGCCGTCGAGTTTTCCTTTTATGGCTGGTATGACTTTCCCTGTTGCTGCTGCGGCACCGGTTGTTGTCGGGATTATGTTGACTGCTGCGGCTCTGGCTCTTCTCAGGTCCTTGTGTGGGAAGTCAAGTATTACTTGGTCGTTTGTGTATCCGTGGACTGTCGTCATAAGCCCCTTTTCGATTCCGAATTCTGTCTCCAATACGTGGACCACTGGTGCCAGGCAGTTTGTTGTGCATGATGCGTTGTCCATAACGTTTACGCCTTTTGCTTTGTCTGAGTTTACTCCGTAGACTATTGATGGTAGGTCTCCTTTTCCTGGGGCGCTTATTATGACTTTCTTGGCGCCGGCTTTGATGTGCATCTCAGCATCTTCTTTTTTAGTGAATCGTCCTGTTGACTCAACGACGACGTCGACACCCATTGCCCCCCATGGGAGTTGTGATGGGTCCTTCTGGGATGTTATCTTTATTTTTTTGCCGTCAACAACGAGGTTGTCGCCGTCGACTGAAACGTCTCCCTTGTACATCCCGTGTACGCTGTCGTGTTTGAACAGGTACGCAAGTGTTTTCGCGTCTGTGAGGTCGTTTATTGCAACGAACTCTATGTTTTTGTCCTTTATCCCAGCCCTCAGCACTAGTCTTCCAATCCTTCCGAAACCGTTTATGCCAACCTTAACCATATTATTCACCCTAGAAATTGAGGTTATGTATTAACCCAAACCCTTAAAAAATGGCCTGACCCAGTCCGTTAATATGTGTCCAACATCGATTGTTTTTTATACCTCATCAACCTAATTATAGTCTATTGGGCGGTTGGCTATAGTGTAGTTTTTGCCATGGAAAATATTGACGTGATGATGGCGTCTGAGGACGCGACTTGGCGTGACATATTATACAGTGTCCTCGCTGACATGAACCCGTGGGACATAGACATTGTCGAGCTCGCCACCCGATATTCTGGCAAGGTTGATGATATGGCGGAGATGAACTTCCGTGTCCCAGCTAATGTGGTTCTCGTTTGCTCTGTACTTCTTAGGATGAAGGCTGAGATACTGACTCCTAAGGTGCAGGAGTATCCGGATATTAGCGCATCGCTTGATTTCATATTCAATAGTGATTACCCGATTTCAGCCCTCATAGGCGGGGAGATTGAGCCTTATCCCATAAGTATAAAGCCTGCACGTAACCTCACACGCAGGGTGACTGCGGACGAGCTTATCGAGGCCATCCAGGATGCATTGACTGAGAAGACTAAGAGAGCTGAGCGCATGGCGCTTACAGCTGCGAAAAAGGCTGGGCAGGGGGTTGACGTCCACGAGGACATAGTTTTTGAGTCTGAGGTCAATATGCTCGAGCTTATAGAGTCAACCTACGCCAGGATAATGGACATACTAAGCACTAGGGAGGTTGCGGTTTTTTCGGATATGGCTAAGACCCGCGACGATGTATTGCATATGTTTTTGAGCATTCTTCATCTTTCAAACAGTCAGAGGCTCAGTTTATCTCAAGATCAGCTGTTTGGGGAGATATACATAAGGCCTTGTTAAGGTATTTTTATATGATGTATCCATATAGTGTTGTACGATGACGGTTTTGAACTTTAGGCTAAACAAGTTCTCTGGTGGCAGAGTCGATAAAGACGCTAAGGGCATTGAGGTGAAGGCTAACTCCACCATAGTGTCTGTTAAAAGGGAAAAGGACAAGCGTATTGGCGAATACCTCCATGTGAACTTCAGATACGACGTCGAATACACGCCAGGTATTGGCGAGGTGCACCTTGAGGGTTCTCTCTGGTTCCAGCACCCAAAACTTGACACAATCTACTCTGAGGTTAAGGGTAAGGTTGAGTTGAAGCAGGATGCTGTGAAGGAGATATCCAACTCAGTCATTAGGGACAGCATAATCGAGGCTCTATGGTTTGCGAGAAAACTCGGACTACCTGCGCCGTTCCAGCTTCCGACTGTGACTGTTAAGGGTGAGAAATACACCTTCCCGAAGGCGGAGTAGACTCTTCTAAAATGGATGTAGCGGTATTGTGCGACATCTGCGGTAAAACTGGTTTCTCTTATACTTGTAGCTTATGCGGTAAGAGGGTGTGTAACAGGTGCATTACTGTCGGTGGAGTATGTAAGGTCTGTGCTGGCGGCAAAAACATACGCTCTGACGAGATTGTGCTTGATAAGGTGCTCGGCGACAAGGGTATTGGGCCTGTTTCCTAGGGTGTTACAGTCATTATCTTCCTAGCTTGTTGCGGGTATTTGGCTATGAACTTTACCTCGTCTTCTGTCACAGGCTGTTGTTTGTGGACGTTCGCGTATCTCACAAGGTCTAGTATCTGTCTTGCGTGGTCTTCGTCTTTGAATCTTATCTCATATTTTCCAGCCATGTTCTTGAATCCTTTTATCCCTGAGTACTCCCCAGTCGTTATGTGTCTTCCAGTCTCTATCTGGACTATGTGTCCTCTGCCGACTTCCTTGTGGTCGTATAGTTCGTAGTTTCTATGGTCTTTCAAGGCTCCGTCGGCGTGTATGCCGGATTCGTGGGCGAATGCGTTGTCTCCGACCGCTACCTGGTTCATTGGTATCGGTATCTGGAAGCATTTGGAGGCGTACTGCGCCACCTTGTAGGCTTGTGAGAGGTCTATTTTTCCGCCTAGTTTGTATTTTTTAGAAAATCCGCTGCTTTTTTGTATTGCTAGTATGCATGACAGAAAGTCTGCGTTGCCTGCTCGCTCGCCTATCCCGTTTAGTGTGGTGTTTATGTAGGCGTCGACTCCTGCGTCGACTGCGGCTTTCGCGCCTGCTATTGAGCATGCTACTGCCATCCCGAGGTCGTTGTGGCAGTGCAGTTCCACATTCATTTTTGTTTCTTTTGCGAGTGTGTGGACTTTGTCGTATATTGTGAATGGGTCGTCGTATCCTAGTGTGTCACAGTATCTTATCCGTGTTGCTCCGTGGGCTTTCCCATTTTTTGCGAATTCGATGAGTCTTTCAACGTCTGTTCTTGAGGCGTCTTCGGCGTTTAGTGCGCAGTCTTTGATGCCTAGCTCATAGGCTGTGTCGATGGCTTGCCCGCTTTTTGCGAGTATGTCTTCCCAGGTCATTTTGCCCTTAAATTTTCCTTGTATCATCTGGTCTGAGGTGCTTATGCTCATGTTGATGTACTTGAGTTCTGGGACGTTTTTGAGTGCTAACTCAACGTCTTCTTTGACTGCCCGTATCCAGCCGCTGAGTCTCATCCTTGGTATTGACCCTAGTTTGACAAGTTCGAGGTTGGCGTTTAGGTAGTTTATTTCGTGTTTTGTGACTGGGAATCCGAATTCGCTTTGCCATATACCCATCCTGTCGAGGTACCTGTTTATTATGGTCTTTTCGAGTTTGGCGAGGCCAATTCTCGAGGTCTGGACTCCGTCCCTGTTTGTGACATCTATAACATATATCTTGTTGTTTGTCATTTCAACATTTTATCCCTCTTATCTTTGAGGATTTCGCATATATTGGTTGTCTACATTATTGTTTTTCCATATATAAACTTTATGTATTCCCTGTGGTAACTGGCTACTATAAATAGTTTGTCGATTAATAATTATCTGAGGGGCGACAAGGTTCTGCCGTCAACAAATATGTAACCTTGTCTGCGGCCGCTCCCACCAACAGGTGGGGTCTACGGCGGGGCAGACATTTAATGTAAAACGCATGAACCGCCCCTCACTCCTTCTAATTTCTTCTTTCAGGCTTTTATCCCGTTACATCGCCTCGAGTGCCTTTATTCTGTCTTCTATTGGGGGGTGTGTCTGGAATAGTGTTATCATCCTGTTTTTTACTGGGTCTGCGAGAAACATCGGCGCGACCGCGGATGTGACTTCTGTGTGTTTTCTTGGTTGCGCGTAGTCTTGGGATATTTTTTTGAGTGCGTTTATCATCCCAAGTGGGTATCTGGTCATCTCAACAGCTCCTGCGTCAGCCATGTACTCTCTTTTTCTTGATATGGAAAGCTGGACGAGCTTTACTATAAGTGGTGCTACTATCGCCAAGATTATTCCGCCTATGAGTATGATTGCGTTTCCTCCGCGCCGGTCCCTACTTCCCCCGCCCATTCCCCCGTACCACATGCTCCTTAGAAACATCTGGCTTATGATTGCTACAAGACCTACCATGACTGCAACAAGTGTTACGAATCTTATGTCGTAGTTTCTTATGTGGGTCATCTCGTGGGATATGACGGCCTGTAGTTCTTCTCTGTTGAGTTTGGTCAGGCATCCTTCTGTCACGCACACGACGGAGTGTTCTGGGTCCCTGCCTGTTGCGAATGCGTTTATGTCGGCTGACGGCATGACGTACACCTTGGGTGTTGGCATCCCGCCCGCTATCGTCATCTCCTCGATGATGTTTCTGAGTTGCTGGAAGTTCGCGCCGTCTGCGGGGTAGGCGTTAACTGATTTTAGGGCTATTTTATCGGAGTTGTAGTAGGTGTACAGGATGTAGCCTATGTTGAAGACTGACGCGAACATCAGAAACAGGAACATCACGCCCATGCTGTAAAATCTTGCAATTACAAGGCCTACCGCTATCGTTACTGCAATTAGCGTCACCAAGACTACGAACACGAGTATTTGGGAGTTTCTTTTGTTGGATTCTATCTGTTCGTAGAAGTTCTTCTTCTCAATCATTTCGTCTTGAAGTCAACCTTCGGCACAGCTCTTGCGGCTTCATCTATTTCGAAGTAGTCTTTGTCGGCGAAGTTTAGCATGTTTGCTATGATATTTGACGGGAAGGTCTGCCTTTTGGTGTCGTACTTCATGACTGAGTCGTTGTAGAACTGTCTTGCATAAGATATCTTGTTCTCGGTTGTGGTTAGCTCCTCCTGCAGCTGCATGAAGTTCTGGTTGGCTTTGAGCTGCGGGTAGTTTTCAACCACTGCGAAAAGGCTTTTGAGCGCGTCTGTGAGCATGTTGTTTGCGCTGGCTTTTTCCTTGACTGTGTTTGCGCCAGCCATTTTGGCCCTGGCTTCTGTGACCTTCATGAAGGTGTCTTTTTCGTGGGCTGCGTAACCTTTGACTGTCTCAATGAGGTTCGGTATCAGGTCGCTTCTCCGTTTGAGCTGGACGTCTATCTGGCTCCAGGCGTTCTCGCACCTGTTTCTGAGCGTTACAAGACCGTTGTATATCAAAACCACTGCAAGACCTAAGACGACAGCTATTGCGCCGACTATAAACCCTACTACAAGTATTGGACCTATCATGGTGATTCACCTATTCAATCATATTAGCTCGCGCCGTTAAAAACTGGAGTTTACTGGTTTTCCCCACTTTCTTCTTCTTTTTTTACTAGTTCTTTTGCGTCGTTTATCCTGAAGTATTTGGTGAATTTCGGGGTGGTTGTGAGGATTTTTGTGTGTCCCCCATCTTTTCTCTCTATGAATTCGTCGTCTTCTAGTTTTTTGAGGTAGTGGTATACTCTGTTGCCTCGTATCTTGACTATGTAGGATTGTTTTATTGGTTGTTCATAGGCTATCATGGCAAGGGTTCTTAGCATGGCCTTGGGCATCTCGGTCTCTGGTATGAGGGCTGTGACTATGTCTTCATATGATGGTTTTATCCTCATGCCGTAGGTTTTCCCGGATTTATAGACTTCTATGCCGCCGCCCCTGTTTTTGTATTCCTCAACGAGCTGGTCGCAGACGTCCTTGACACCTTTCACGTCCAAGTCTCCTATGACTTTCGCTATCTTTTCGACGCTTAGGTTGGAGCTTGCAACGAAAAGCGCAGCTTCAACAAGTCCTTTGTCGCTCATATCCATAAATTTGGGAATAATCAGATATAAATCCCTTAGTTCCTCTTCTGTTTCTTGGTTGCTGCAAGGGGTATGTTTGCTGCGAAGGCGAATGTTATGGCTATTATTGCTGGAAGCATTGGCAGACAGCATATGCCTCCCTTCTTTTCTTTGTCTTCTCCGTCATCTAGTGTCGTTGTTGTCCTGGGTTTTGGGGATGTTATGCTTGTTGTTTCATCTCCATTTACTAGCGTTGTCGTTGGGCCTGTGACTGTTGGCCTTGTTGTCGTGGTTGGCCTGTAGTTCTTGTTTATCTCGTATACTCGCAGGGTTGCGGTGTATAGGTTGCCCATTATTGTGTCTTCTTCCCAGTTCCATGCGCCGACTATCTCAGCTTCTCCGTCGTTGTCTAAGTCTCCCATGTATACTGAGACTGCGTGTGCGTCGCGTTGTGAGTAGTTTCTGTCGCTTCCCTGTATCTCTACGGCGTATTTCCAGCCTCCGAGTAGTTTTCCGTCTTTGATTACTTGTATGTATCCTGTTGTTCCCACTGCAACCTCTTTTTTGTTGTCGCCGTCGATGTCTGCTGCCGACATCGAGTATATGGTTTCTTCAGTGTCTTGCGTCCACTTCCAAAGCAACCTGCCTGTTGTGTCGAGTGCGAAGAGGTTTGGTGCTGCGCCTATGAGTATCTCTTTTTTCCCGTCGCCGTTTAGGTCAGATGTTATTACTGAAGAGACTGGTCCCTGGGTTTCGTAGCTCCACTTGAGTGTTCCCATGCTGTCGTATGCTATTGCTCCTTTCTTGTATGTGCCGACTATTGTCTCGTATTTTCCGTCGCCGTCTATGTCATCGACTGCTATGATTTTCTCAGGCAGTGCTGCGTTGTATAGTCCGTCAGCTATGTTGGCTGTCCATTTGAGCTGTCCGTTTTTGTCAAGGGCGAACATGTCTGCTATGAGGTATTTGCCTGCGTAGGCTACTGTCTCAATTGAGCCGTCGCCGTCGATGTCGGCTGATTTGACGTACTGTACTGGGTTATCTGCTATGTATGTCCAAAGGACTGGGTTTGCTTGTTTTACGCTGTCTTTTAGGGCGCAGACCTTCTTGCTCATCGTGCCCATTATGACGTTTTTTACGCCTGTCCCGTCTATGTCTTCAGCGTATATGCTGTGTGTCAGACCGCATTCTTTGTTGAAGTTCCAGTCTTCTACTCCATTGTTTGTGATTACGTGGACGTATTCTGTGGGTGTTTTGCTACCTGTTTTGGTTGATGCTATTGAGTTGAGGACTATCTGTTTTCTGCCGTCGCCGCTTAGGTCTGTTATGTAAAAGCTTTTGACGTCTCCTAGTGTGTCAAAGATCCACCCGTCTTTGATATAGCTCCAGTCTGTGGTGCAGTCTGCTCCTTTGTAGACGTAGTTGTGGAGGTTTCCGTTAATTGAGGTGCCGACGAGTATGTTCGGTACTCCGTCGCCGTCTATGTCGTCGACCTTTAGTATGTTGGCTTGGTCGTTTTGGATTATTGAGACGCATTTGGGTTCGAGGTATTCTTGTGCGCTCGCGTATGATGTCATAACTAGGATTAAGGCTATTGCTATCAGTTTGGTTTTCATGTTTAGAGATTAGGGTTTCGGTTTAAAAACGATTACGTAGAGGCTTTCGAAAAAGAGCTTTTTTTCGGCAACGGTTTCGTGGGTGAACCCATATTCTTTTAGGAGTTCCGTGACTTCGTCTGGTTTGTTTTCTGATGATATGAGGAGGTAGACTTTGCCACCTGGTGTGAGGTGTTTTCCCACATCTTTTATGAATCTTCTTATGATTTCGGCGCCGTCTTTTCCGCCGTCCCATGCGCGGTGTATCATGCCCTCGCCAGTTGATTCGAGGTATGGGGGGTTGAATATTATTGTGTCGAACCTACCCTTAACATTGTCGAAGAGGTCGCTTATTATGAACTCTGTGTTTTCTACCTTGTTGAGTCTCGCGTTTTTTTCGGATAGTTCTACGGCTTTTGGGTTTATGTCAACCCCCACTACGTGGTCTGCCGTCTTTGAGGCTGTGAGGGACTGTATCCCGCATCCGCACCCTACATCAAGCACGCTCCCACCGGTTATCCTGAGTGCGTTGGCAAGTAGGTATGAGTCTTCCGCAGGCTCATACACGTCCTCTGAAAAATCAAGCTCAAAAGCCGCTTTCATGCTTTAATATCTGTTCTCCCTCCTATTATCTTGGTTATTATGGGATTACACAAGATATCACTTGGTGGTTCGTATTCCGGCAACCCTGACGAGCTTTTCAAAAGTCTCGGCAAGGAGGAGATACTCCAGTTCGCAAACATCGGCAGAGAATTCACGTTGCAGGTTAAAAGCGACTACCTTGAGGATGTTTTGAAATCCCTTGAAAAGCTCGGAGTCATCAACGTCAACATACTGGAGTGGAAGAAATACGGCACCACAGTATCGGGTTCTGGCACAAGCGCTGACGAGGGCGAGATACTTAATGTCTCTTTGATACCGTCTGCTTTGGGAAGTGGGTTGAGGCCGTTGTCGTCTCCCGGCAAAATCGAGGTGGACCGCAAAATCTACATTGAGTTGCTTGCAAACATCGAGGTTGCTTTAGTTGATGCTGGAGTCAGCGACGCGCTTTATGCCCTTCAGATAAACAAGCAGGCAAGCAGGGAGAATTATTTGACTGCAGTCCATGATGCTGCGTTGAATGCGCTCTTTAACTCTGGCGGCGTCGTCGGCGTTGAGTGATTTAGTGTGCTGGCATTATCGCGTACTCGAACATTATTATTGTGACGCCCGTTATGACGCCGACCATCAGCATCTGAACCCCGTATTTCATCATGTTTTCATCACTTATTTTGGCGAGGTATGTTCCCAGAAGGAACAAGACTGAAGCTGTTATGAGAACAGACGCCTGAAACGCACTCTCAATGCTTATACCTATCAGTTTGACTGCGAGAAACGGTGATAATATTATGACTGATGCGAGTGCGGGGCTTAGCCCGTCTATTAATGCGGTGTATACTGACGCGAACTTTGAGGCTCTTCCGTGGATTGTTTGGTCAAGGTCTATGAGCATTGATCTCTCAAGTGTCTTGAGTTTTTTTATCCTCTCGGCTTTTTCGGTCATGTAGGCGCCGCTTATCCCTGATACCCCCATGGCTATTGAGGCGCCCATTCCTGCGCTGACTATCAGGTTTACCTGCGGGTTTCCGGAAAGGTATGCTCCAACGAGTATCCCAAGCATTGTGAGGGCTCCGTCGAAGGCGTTCATCACAAAGTAGCGTCTGGCTATCTCATTAAGTCCTGTGACTTTGATGTAGCCTTTGGCCTGATTTATGGCCTTTTTCAAATCAGCTATTGGGTTGCTCATCTCAGTATCTATAACTCATCATCCCTTTTATCCTAATTTTTTCAGCGGCGGCATCTCTGTCGTGTTTCCTCCGTCTTTTGTAGGTTGTAGTTCTTTGAGTAGGAAGTGGATTTCCGCGAGTCTCACGCCGTCGTTTCTTGTTCTGGCGTCCTGCATCTCATTTTTGATTAGCGCTAGTTCATCTTTTGTTATGGTTGTGGGTTTGCCGGTTTTTCTTATCAGGTAGTGCATCCTCGCAACTCCCCAGCCTTCTTGGATTGATGTGTAGGCGCTGAGTTGCTGGGTAAACTCCTCTTGGTCTTTTTCGGTGATGCGGCACCCTGATTCTATCCTGAGTATTTCATCGTATAGTCCGAGCTCTGTTATGTGGTGCAGGGCCTCAGCCATCTCCCAACCATTGGCTCCTGTTTTCTCTCTTGCGAGCTTGTAGGCCATCCCTATTTTGTCTGCGTCTGTTATCTGCTGAGGGCACCCTATCTCCTTAAGTAAGTGGTGGCTCCATCCTATGTTGTCTCTGCCTTTTTCTTTCTTTGCCAACTCCATGTGTATACTGAATATTTCTTTGTCCTGCTTGGTTATCGTCTGCGGCATCCCGAGTTCTTTCAGAAAGTAGTGGAGCATTATCAAATCTGCGCTTATGTAGCTTTTTCTGGCTTTATCAAGGCCTGAGATCATTATTTCCTGGTCCTTCTCAGTCATATTCATCCAATCAGACTCTTGTGGGGGTGCGAGAAGAGGTGCTGGCTTGAACCTTGCTGCGACTGCCATGTTATACTACTGGAGGGATGGGGAAAAAAATAAGGTTTTACTGGCTTATCTGGCCAGTAAACACCTCTTCTGCAGGGCCTATGAGGTATACTGTGTCTATCTCGGGGGGTTCCCCTTTTATCTGGATTTTTATGTCGCCGCCTCTTGCATGGAATAGAACCGGTTTTGAGGCGTCGGCTCTGCTGTTGAGTACCGCAGCCACGGCTGACGCGCATATTCCTGTGCCACAGGCGAGGGTCTCGTTTTCGACTCCTCGCTCATAAGTTCTTATCCTGAACTCGTTGTCGCCGACCTTCTGTATGAAGTGTACGTTCACGCCGTTTGGAAATAGTTGGGTGTGATTTCTGATTCTTGAGCCGATGTTTTTCACATCAACTGAGTCTATGTCGTCGTAGAACATTATTGCGTGGGGGTTGCCCATGCCGACTGCTGTGATGTTGTACTCGAAACCGTGGACCATCACGTTCTCGCCTATCATCGTGGCCTCAGGGTCTCCGCTGACTTGTGCTGCATCTCGTCTTATCTGGGGCGCGCCCATATCTACCTTAACCTCAGTTACTGCGTCACCCTCGACTGTGA
>CAYXON010000021.1:0-10554 GCA_964467145.1 uncultured archaeon
TTCATCTGTTTTTATCGGGATTGCTGCCAGAGCGCTTATTGCGTCCACTACAAGCACTGCTTCATGATTCTTCAAAATCCTGCCGACTGCTTCTATATCTGTGGCAACTCCGGTAGATGTCTCGCACAATGTCGCATATACTGCCTTTATCTTTTTGTATATCTCAGTCCCTACTTTCCCAAAGAGAGTCTGTTGGACGAGTTTGTCCAGGTTGTCGCCTGCGTGCTCTGTTAGAACCTCGGCGACCTTGGTTTTTATGTTTCTGCGCTGCACGTCAGATATCTTGTACCTTGACAGCGCCATTATCTTGACGCGAACTTTCTGCTCGCCAATTTGGAGTATTGTGATTGTGTCTACTTTTTTGGTCTTCTTCCTCACTTTTGAGCGGAGGTATCCGACTGGTATGTAAAAGTTCTTGAACCTTGTGAGTGCCTTGTCACCTTTTATATCATATACTTCAAAGATTAGGTTGAGGTAGTTCTTGCTCCTGTCGTTTGTGAGCTGACCGAGTGTGACGTTTACAGTTCTGCCAATTAGGTGCTTCTCGTCAGAGGCGACAGTTGAGCCTATCTCCTGCCTTTCGAAGTTCTCTGGCGCAAGTAGAGTGTATGGTTTTTTTGTCTTCCAAATGCTCACTACCTTCTTCGCCATCTTATATCAAGCTCTCCGAGGTTATCTGGCACCTCAAGATGTCATCGAGTGTTGAAAGCGTTGTGGAAACAGACTCTGCATCTATCTCAGACACTATTTTCCCGCCTTCAGCACGTGTTGAGATTGTCAAACCTTTCATGAGCACGTTGTCTGCCTTAAGCGACTCTGACACTGCTTCTGGGTTTGCTGAATCCGTTGTTAGTTTAGCGTGACATCTCATTTTGAAACAAGTAACCTCGCAGTCGCTGAATCGTATCTCCAACCTGTGGGGAGTTTGCCGGAGCGTATGTAGTATTTTGCAAGTCGCCTTATCTTGGACTCAATAAGCATCAACCCCACCTTATTGTGTTTGTCGTGTGGGTGCTTGCTTGTGTGGTTGCTTAGTGCGACGGATTTGTTTATCAGGCTCTGAATGTCTTCGGGGAGCTTTAGACCCATGTCGTTGGCGTTAAGAAACTCTGTTATCTTGGATTTTAGTATTGGTCTGACATCAGGTATCCCGTACTGGTCTCTGAGGATTAATCCGACTTTTGAGGGGGAGTTCCCTTCCTTTACTAGCTTTATTATCAGCTCCTCAATGTCGGCTTTGGAGTAGGCAACCCACGCTGGTGAGCTGTCTCTTTCCGGCTTTTTGGAACCTGATTTTCCCTTTTTACGGGAGTGCATACGAGCCATCTTAGTTTTTTTGTTGAATCTGATTTACTTCTTGGTATGGGCCAGAAAGGTAATCCAACCCACCCAGAAAAGAGCGTACTACATATTACGTACAAACACCTATAAAAATGAGATTATTTCTTGTTTTTCTGTTTTCCGAAGGTTTCATCGATTTTGGCTAGAAACTCCTGTTTTCGGTCTTTTGGGACTCTTGCACCTGCCGCTATGTTGTGGCCTCCGCCCTCGCCGCCTACTGCCTCTGAGCATTGTCTCATCGCGTTTCCGAGGTGTATTCCTGAGCGAACAAGCGACCAGTTGGCGCGGGAGCTCACCTTCAGAAACCCTGGGTCGTCTGAGTCCTGGGCGAACGCCAATATCGGTTTGTCGATGGGTATTATCCTTGCGCCATAAGCCATGCCTGCGACAACGCCTATTATCGACTCCTCTATTATGTCCCCGCCTTCGAAGTAGCGGAAGTTGGTCATCTGCTGGGTCCCTGCGTCTGAGAGGTATTCTATCCCTTCTCTGAGTTTTCTTCTGTGGGACTCAAGAAGCAGTTGGGCTTTGCGCCATTTGTCGGCCCTGTCCCCCAGGCACACATGGACTCCCATGTCTGGTTGTTTTTGCCTGCCGCATGCGTTAAGGACTGTCGCGTATTCTTTCGCGTCCCTGAGCTCGCTTTTGAACTTCTCCTTAACGAGTGTGTAGACTTCGCCGAACATGGAGTTTATTATGTACTCTGGTACGTGAAGGTCGAGCATCCTCATGTAAAGTGCGGAAAATAACGTCTTTTTCTCAGCCTCAGACAACTCAACGTATGACCTCCAGTTGCCGCTTTCGCCAAGTGATATACCAAGTGATTCGATGAACTGCGCACACGCCTGCTGGTTGCCTGTGAGTCCTGCAATAACCGGCTCAGACGAGTACGCAAGCATCTGGGAGAGTGACCTGCTTTGTCTTCCGAACATCCTAAGGTCGATTTCAACCTTGAGAAGCCCCTGATTGATTGCGTCATCCACGAGTATCCTGTTTATGGACTCAAGCGCGCCTTTGCTGTCCTGCATGTCGCCGACCGCGCCAACCACTGCTATGTGCGCCATCTCGGTTCTACCCAATGATTTTGCGACAAGGTACGCCATCCCAGCGCCGCTTATCTCGTTTCCTCCATCGTATCCGTACTCGTTCGGGTTAATCTGAAGAGGGTAGGCTTTCTCGGGAGGGTGGTGGTCGATTACGAAATAATCTGATACCCCGTGTTTTTCAAGAAGTGAATGGTGGCCGCTTCCGAAATCGCAAAGCACCAGCGTCTTGCCCTCGTGCTCGCGAACCTGTTTTACAGTAACTGAATCTATTTGTTTTATGCATGAGAAGTCGACGCTTTTGCCAAATGATTTGAGAAGGTCAACTGTTATGGCGCAGCTTGTTATGCCGTCTGCGTCGTGGTGGCTCAGGACGAAGTAGTCGTCGTGCTCAAGAAGACGCTTTGAAAAAGCAGATATTGCAGCCGAAAAATCCTCTCTTAACCGCTCCATATGGGAAGGGATAAGGAACTACATATATAAATCATTTCTTGGAAAGAACCCGCAGGTAGTACACCCATATGATGACTGCCGCTAAAAACGGCTGGTAGTTCAGGAAATATGAGGCGTCTGATATCAGCCTCCAGAAAAATTCAGAGGATGTGATGGGCGAAAAAAGAGGGTGATCTTTCAGCGGGATTAATGTGTCAACAACAAGTATCTTAAACGCCTTGGGTAGGGGAATTAAAAGAAGCGCCAAAAGTGCGTTTTTTGGAATTTTAGCCGCGTATCGCGTGAGTAGGTAGTATGCAGCTGGAATCAATAGTATGTAGGAGTAGTCCTTGAACCTCGGAATTACAATCGCGTAGACGAGTGTGGAAAAAAGAACTAGCTTTAGCTTATCACCCACTTTATTGGATTTTAGTAGGTTGATAAATACTGGCTTGCTCAGGAAGTATACAAACGCCAGGTAGGCGAGGTAAAATGGGAGTCCATATAGGTTCTGCCAGCCTACCCCCAATATGACGACTGTGAAGAAACTGACTACATCGTTTATTAGTGCCTGGGATGAAGGATTCACTGCCCCACGCTCACCACCCTTTTCAGCCAGGGTGAAAATGAAGTTGTCGACATAGTCTGCAGACAGTTTAGGTGCGAGAACATACGATGCTGCAAAATATGATATGAAAAGACCCGCCGCAATGAGTGTAAAATAAGTCCTTTGCTTATTTTGGGAAAACAACCCCATCCCTACAAACGCCATCGGCGTCAGCTTGAAAGATGATGCTATAACCACGAGATATGTGAATAGTCTGCTCCTGTTTTTGATGAAAAAATAGAATGCAGACCAGAGTATAAGCTGTTCAAAAATTGAGACATTGCCTGCGCGGATGTCGCGCAGTACAGTGTAATTGAATGCAAGCACGCAAAACGGGAGGAAAAGATCGTCTGTTTTCTCTTTGAAAAAAAAAGTATGCCACATGAAAATCAAACCCAAAAAACAGGCTATCTGAAATAATAGGTACATCAGGCTTGATGAGGGATAATCCACAAATGAGAATGCAATGGAAAAAAGAAGTGTTGGAGGGGGGTAAACGTATGGGTAAACTATCTTCTCACCCGCAAAATACGACATCTGCTGGGAGTTATAGGGGTTTGCACCAGCCAACACCATCTTTGCCGCCAGGTACCTCGTTTGGTAGTCCCAGTGTATCTGCTCAACACCAGGGGGTATCAGGTGCGCGATGAGAAGTACTGTTGCTAGCGCATATAGTATCTGTCGGATTCTTCGGCTGTCCATTATAATGGCTGGTTGGGTGGTGAGAGGATAGAGTATAGTGTCTGCATCCAATGTTCTTTGTCGTCGACCAGTAGGTAGGTCTCGTTGACTGGACTCTGAGGGTCTGCATACCTTATCATTATCCCCGCCTGATAGAGCCCAAAATCAGATATCAAATCAAGGGGTATGAATATTGCAACCTCCCCGGAACCCTTGGGCTCACATGATATCCCGATATTTGTCAGGTATATGTTGGCGTGTATCGGGTCAAGCGGGAAGGTCCTATCGCCGACTCTTAGTAATGTCGCGAAAGTCCGCTCAGACGTCGATGCTATTATTAGCTGTTCTTCTGGGAAAAACTGCATCTTCTTCTCCTGCTGCAGCGAGTGGTAGATGAAGTATGTGGATGCAAGACCCGCCAGAACAGCTATGCCAACAAGCAGTATGTCAATGTTAAATCCGCTAGCAGATAGTGTTGAGTAGAATATTACAAACGCCAGAACAACCAGTATCAGAGCGTATGAAAGGTTGTTGGAATGCTTGACTACGTCCATCAGTTAGTATTTATGAATTGTAATAAAAGTAGTCTTTATGGGAGTTCTTTGGTGCGTCACAGGCGGCGGACACATGATGAGGGAGTGCGCAGACAGGATAAAGTCCACAAAAGCCGTGACTGTCGCGTTCTCGCAAGCTGGTGAGGAGGTCGCAAGATTGTACAAGGTTTTTGAGCAGATATCATCGTCTGCTGACGAGGTCATACTCGAGAGAAACCAGGGCAAGAGCGCGCCAGCCGTGATGCGACTTGGAAGATATGAAAAAGTCATAGTAGCTCCGGCGACGGCAAACACTGTCGCGAAAATCGCAAACGGGGTGGCGGACACGCTAGTCACAAACATCATCGCGCAATCTTTGAAGCTCGGGTTGCCAGTCAGGCTTCTGCCCACTGACGCAGAAGAAAAAATCGTGGCTGAGACAATATCTGCGAGAAAAATCACAATAAACACGAGGAAGATAGATCTTGAAAACCTCAGAAAAATAAGCGGTGAGGTTACTGTAGTTAAGTCGGTTGAGGAACTATGACTTTTTCCGAATCATCCAGACCCCGACTCCCGCGCCAATCACAGCAAGCATCACAAGAGCTGATGAGCCAGTCGTTATCTTTATGCTCAGGTTTTTCGCAGTGAAATAAAGTATCAGAGACGGGACGAAACCGAATATAAAACTAATGCCTATCCTCTCAGCCCAGGGTATCTGCTCGATTTTTGGGAACGCTGCGAGAGTCAACGCAAAACCTGGCGCGAAAACACCCAGCACAAGAAGTGCGGAACCCCAAACTATCTGAGACCACTCCATGGATATCAATAAAGCTTAGATGTATAAAAGGATTCATAAAACCAAAAATCTAGCCTAAAACCAATAAAAAAAAGTATGAAACAACACGACCGAAAAACATCACAAAAAATGGAATTGAATAAAGATATTATGATCAAATAGATTGATATGAATCTTTTATTTTTTTAATAATTTTATGTTTAATTGAATTATGTGATTCATTTATTTTTCGTGAAAGCTCTTCAGAATATTTATCATACGGGTGCATATATCTTTCTTTTTCTTCTAAATACTCAGAGTAGTTTTCTTCCATATCCTTAAAGTATTCATCACTAGGATATGATGGATCATTTTCTCGTTCAAATTCATCGAGTTTATTGTAATCTTCAATTACTGATTTTGCTATACTAACCGGTAAAAATGAACCTTCAAAACTCTTTAAAAAAACAAGAATATCATTTCTTTTGTCCAGATATTTTAGGTCATTATCAACAAGTTCCATTAAGATTTTCATTGCCTTTTTCTCATCTTCATATCGTAATTCTCTAGTTATGTTTATTTCTGATTGTCTAAGTGATTTTTTATTCAATATTTCAGAATGTTTTAATGTACGAGAATTGAGGTAGTAGGACATAATCAAGGAGATAATACCGATAAAAATTGCCCCAGTAGGTATAACATTATCTTGATATATACTCCAATTTTCAAAATTCATAGTATATTAATAACAAAGAGTTACACCTAAAAATAACTAGTGGAAGGGGTTAAGAAGTATTACAGAGTTTGAAGAACCTAATTGTGGCGAGTCTTTTTTAATTGACTATCATTTGGGTTTTAGAAGTCATATATTGAGTCAATTGTGTGGAATAGTTTACTAAGGCCACCTAATAAATTGAGTGCTCCGAGGAGATAGGATATAGTCCCTATAGTCAATATAATGTTTTTAATAGGTAGATAAGGAATTTCAAAATCTGTAGTGAGTGTTGTAATAAGTATGGAGATGTATGTGATAATCAAGAGAATTGTCGAGTAAAGTAACATAACTGAACTCTGATTTAGATATTTAATGGAGGCAACAGATATTACTTCTGTTTTTATTTTTTTAGCTGACACAATTTTTGTCTGACATAGTACCATAGAATAGGTTCCAATAGCCAAACAAATTAGGATTAATGTAGAGAGAATTTCTAGAACATAATTTATAGTTAAATAATTTGTAAAATTAGAGATTAGTGGAATGAACACCATATAAATAAAAATTAGATAAACAATAAGAGATAAAAATCTTTTAATAATAATATAACCAATACTTTTTTGTTCATGCTTCAATTGCCCACGGAAATATAAGAAGAGTAACAACAAACCAAAAGAAATAATAACTCCAAAAGGGGTAAATGTTTGGGATATAACTACATTTTTTCCCAGTACCACATTACTGCCAATTTCTATACCCATATTAAGCAGTTAGATTATGTCTTTAATTATCTGAGGGGCATTTGATATCATGCCTTTCAGAAATCTCGGATTTTTAAGAAGGGCGTATATGGTCTTGGATGCCATGTCCATGTCGCCTGATGATTGCAGGCTTTTTGTGCAGTCTGCGACAACCCCGAGAAAACGGTCTTTACCGCTGTCAGATAGCCGGTTTAGGAAGCGGTGTATCATTAGGTGCAGCCTTAACTCAGAGCCTATCTCAGCCCTCCACCTTTGCTCATAGTCTGGGTGGGTTGCGTGTTGTGCTGCGACGCACCCAAGTATTATGCCACCTCCCGTTGAGGCTTTGACTTGCCCTGCTGCGTCGCCGACTGTGAGCACATCCCCGAACTGTGTCTTGGTCTTGGGGTTGTGGACTGGTATTATCCCGAATGATTCCGACAGTACTTTGTCTGATTTGATTTTGCCTGATTGTTTTAGTTTTTTCACGAACCTGTCAAGGTGCGGTCGGGGGTTTGATTTCGTGCACAAGCCGACCCTTGCCATGTCGCCGACTGGTATTATCCATGAGAAAAAATCGGGGACATTGAAGTAAAGCTCGACGAAATCTGGGTCGCATTCAATATTCATCTCGTATTGTCCGCCTATCAGAAACTCTGTTGGGGCGTCAAATCCCATCTCTCGCTGTAGGCTGTAGTCTGTGCCGCTGGCGAGTATTGTCTTGGTGGATTTTATGGTAGCGCCAGATTTTAGATTTATCCCGCCCTTAAGCGAACTCACCCAGTCCTGCACGTATTCTGCACCCGCGTCTGATGCCGCGTCTATTAGGTGCCTGTCGAATGCTATACGGTCTACTGCGTAAGCTTTAGTTTTCCCCCCGTCAACAAGTAGTTCAACGCCGTTGGGTGAGAATATCCTAGCACCGCGTATCTTGTTTATGACCCAGTCACCTGGTTTAACGCCAATTCTTTCAAGACCTGATGAGCTTATGAGTCCTGCGCACTGCATGCGTTTGGGTCCTCTTCCAACAAGTGCGACATCATGTTCCTTTGACGCGTTTTTTGCAGCGTATGATCCGGCTGGGCCGTCCCCGACAACTGCGAAGTCGTAGTTCATTTCCGGAGTTTGTCTGATGCTAGAAACATTGTGTCTTCCCTGCCTGACCCTTTTATGGTTATGTATTTTTTGGAGGCTAGTTTCTTAGACCATGTTGATACTGTGTCCGGGCTTACTGACAGTAGTATCGCGGCGTCAAGCAGCTTTACCCTTTTTATCCTCGACATAAGCTGTATGAAGTCTCTTATGGTCTTTGGAGAGCCAGATCCACTCGAATTAGGTTTTCCTCTAGAGCCTATTATGTCCCTTAGCTCGTCCTCTGATGGGACATCTGCGACCCCGGCCCTCTGGCCTTGTATGGCACCTGAGGACTTCTGAAGTTCTGCTACTTTTTTCAGTTTGGATATTATCTCCTGACTCAGCTCGAGTTTGCCTTCAAGAACGGTGTTCTTTGATTTCTCGGCATTTAGCTCTGACTCAGCCTTTGTAAGATTTTTTTGGAATTCTGTTAGTTTCTTTTGCGAGTCTAGTAGGTGGTATGTGAGGGTCTCAAGCTGCTGGCGATTTATGTGCTGTGCAAGAACTTCAGGGGGTATGCGCTCAATGGCGTCGTTTTCCCAAATCACCTTCTCTGACTCAAGTTCAGCTACCCTTTTTCGAGCGAGCTCTAGCTCTTTATCAGTTTCCATCCCTCAAGTCGACTACGTCATATATCCCGGGACCCGTCGATATGATAGCCGCCTTCACCCCTAGTTTATCCTCTATGCGGCGTATGTGTTCAAGTGCGGGCGCAGATAGTTTGTCGTATTCGGTGACCCCCGCATTTTCCGGAAATAATTTGTCAAGACATGTGATGCAGATTTTTGTCGCCCCATTTATTTTGGCGGAGTATCTTGCAAGGTCAAAGTCGAATGATCCGATTTTTCTGGGTCTCCCAGTTACTGTGCCGACCTCGCCGAGAACCCTTGCAATCTTCTGGTTGGATGTGCCCTCAATTCCCTCTTTCTCCGCTTTTTCAAGAAGCTTTTTGAATGCTGGAGTCGCGGCTATTTCCTCGTCGCTTAAGTAGTGTATGTATGGGTCCTCGCCGACCCTGCTCATGTAGGCTTTGTAGATTACATAGACGTCGTCAACGTTTGTTGGCCCTACTCCGCAGTCGGCTGCAGCTGTTGATGCTGATGTGTCCTTGCTTGTGACATACGGGTAGTTGCCGTAGTATAGGCTAAGTCCAAATCCTTGGGTGCCCTCAATTAGTACGTCTTCGCCGGCGTCTATCGCGTCATTTAGTATCTGGGGCACGTCAACCACATAGTCTGCGAGCTCCTTGAATTCTTTCGCCTGCTTTGCGACGCGGTTGACTCTTGCAGACTGCGCCGGACCGCATCCAGATCCTGTTGTGCCTATTTTCTTGCTGTTTGCGCCCTTGTCGGCTTCTTTGTGCTCCTGCTCTATGACAGCGCACCGTCCGTCAATCTTTATCCTGCCTTCGGTGTTTGTCATCGCGACTTCTTCGAGAAACCGCTGTATGTCAACAAGCACTCCAGCACCTATGAGAAGCTGTGATTTCGGGTTGGAAAACCCGCAGGTTATCATCCTAAGACCGTATTTCTTGCCGTCAACATATACTGTGTGACCTGCATTCGGGCCGACTCCTGCGCGGGCTATGTATTTCGGGTCGTCCTTCAAAGCCAGATAAGATACAATCTTCCCCTTCCCCTCGTCACCGTAGTGTCCGCCAACAACAATTGATACCATTTTACAGCAAATATGGGGATTCAGTTATTATAAAATACAAACAAATACTTATCATGCTCGACAGAAAGGACGCAACGTCGATAAAAAAGGAGCTCGACACATACAGCAGCTCAAAGATAGAGCTTATGAAGGCGTCAAGGGACGTCGTGAAATCCTCCAAAATCCTCATATACAGCATACACAGGGGGGATATGACATCTGCCAAAAAGAACCTTGGCGACATAAATGCTTTGCGGAAAAGGATAGACAAACTCGCCAGCACACCAAAACTCAAAAACTACAGCCCATACGAGAACGCCCTACAAGAATATGTCGAAGCTGTAGCATACCACATATTCGTTTTAGAAGGCAGAATACCCACAAGCAAGGAACTCTGTGTTGACGCTGAAACATACCTCATGGGGCTGTCAGACCTTACAGGCGAACTTATGAGAAAAGCAGTCAACGACGCAGTCGCAGAAGACTATGAAGGCGTCAAGAAGATAAGAGACACAGTCGACGAAATATACGGCCTCGTTGTTGGTCTTGACCTCGACGGCGGGGAAGCAAGGAGGAAGACCGACCAGATAAAATGGAACCTAACAAAAGTTGAGGGCATAGTATACGACGCTAAGATAAGGGGCAACATATGATAGACCGCTCAAGAGTACCGCACGAGGATTGGGCCAGAATAACAAACGCTGGAGAGCCGAGGAAAAAACCAATCGGCAAAGTCCATATAATCGCGGGAGGAGTAATTCTGGCAGTACTTACAGTCATCGCAATAATTGCGGCGGCAATCGTCGGATACTTCTTCGTGCTGCCTGCACTAACCACCACGACAACAACCACAACAACAACCACGAGCACAACAACCACATCAACAACAACTAA
>CAYXON010000022.1:0-10514 GCA_964467145.1 uncultured archaeon
TCTTTTGAAGTTTGAGCGGACGAATCCTTCTGCTTCGGCGCTTACGTCGTGTTGTTTGAAGTGTGAGAGGGTTCTGGAGTGGTATCCTCTTTTGATTCTTTCTCCACGTACTGCTTGTTGTCCGACGCATCCTGCCATCTGAGTGAGGTTCAAAAGGCTTCCTCTTGCGCCGGTTTTTGCCATGAGTACTGCGCTATTTCCTGCTGCGTAGTGTTCTGCGATTTTGCCTGCGCTGGTTCTTGATTTTCCTAGTTCTAGCATGATGTAGTCTTCAAGAGATTCCTTGGATGATTTGCCAGGGATTATCTTTAGTTCTCCTTTTTTGTGTAGTTCAATTAGGTTGTCGACGTTTGATTCAACTGCTAACAGGAGTGTCTTAAGCTCTTTTTTGCCGTCGTCTGGGAGGTCTGCCTCGTCTATTCCGACGCTGAATCCGAACTTCATGAACGCGTTTATGGCAATCTGTGTGGATTGGTCGATGTATTGTCTTGCGCGTTTTGACCCGTATATCAAAAATATTTCGTTGAGTAGTGTGCCGCACATTCCTTCCGCGTCTATTACCCCGGAGAGTAGTTGTCCCTTGGTTATTTTGACTAGTCCTTCGACTTGTTCCTTGTGTTCGTCTGTGAGTTTTTTACCCATCTTGTTGGTGTATTCTAGGTTTAGGTCTTCTGGTAGGAGGAGTGAGAATATTTGTTTTCCTGTGAACTTGTTTCCTTTCGGGAGTTTGACTATGTTTCTCGTTATCTGAAGCGCCTCGGGTCTTGTCATTTCAACGCCTTTTTTTGTCAGTAGGTATGCGCCTGTGACGTGGTCGTGTCTTCCGCCGATGATGGGGCCGCCGTATCTTGGGCTGATTATGTTTTCTGACACCCTCATGAGGAGGTCTGCTTCAGCTATTGCTTCCTCGCTTTGTGGGACGTGGAGGTTCATTTCGTCGCCGTCGAAGTCCGCGTTGTAGGGTGCGCATACTGCGATGTTGAGTCGGAATGTGTTGTATGGTAGCACCTTTACTTTGTGGCTCATCATTGATTGGCGGTGTAGCGAGGGTTGTCTGTTGAATACGACGATGTCTCCGTCGGCTAGCATTCGCTCTACTATGTCGCCTGGCGCAAGTAGTTCTGCGATTGTTTCTTTTGTGTCGGGGAGTATTCTTTTTCTTCTGCCTTTTGAGATTGCGTTGTGTGCGCCGGGGTAGAGGTCTGAGCCGTTTAGGATTAGTCCCCTCATTCTTTCAATGTTTCTCTCGTTGACTTCCTCAGGTACTGTAAGCTCCATCGCCACATAGTAGGGGACTCCGACTTCGTCTATGGATATTAGCGGGTCTGGTCCTACGACGGTTCTTGCTGAGAAGTTGACACGTTTGCCGGATAGGTTGTTTCTGAATCTTCCTTCCTTGCTTTTGAGTCTTTGTGCAATTGTTTTAAGGGGTCTGCCAGATCTGTGTCTTGCTGGGGGTATCCCTGTTATTCCGTTGTCGAAGTATGTTGCGACGTGGTATTGTAGGAGGTCCCATAGGTCTTCGATTATGAGTTGTGGTGCTCCGCTGTTTATGTTTTCTTCGAGTCTTTGGTTGATTCTTAGTATGTCGACGAGTTTGTGTGTGAGGTCGTCTTCTGAGCGGTCGGCTGACTCGAGCGTGATTGATGGTCTTGCTGTTATGGGGAGCACTGGTATGGCTGTTAGTATTAGCCACTCGGGTCTTGCCTTTACTCCGATGTATTTGAGGTCTTCGTCTTTTATTTTCTCGAATCTTTCGCGTATTTCTGTGACGAGTAGGTTGTTCTCGTCTTCGTAGTAGCTGTAGGGTCTTACGAATTTTATCTTGATTTGTGTTTCGCCGCAGTAGGGGCATTTGTCCTCGTTGTTTGAGGCTTTCATCGCCTTCATCCAGATTTCGTCGCCTATTTGTTCTGGTGGTGTCTGTTCGAGGTTGTATTTGGCGAGCTGCTCTTCAGACAGGAGTATTCGTGAGCATGATTTGCATGTTGCCCTCAGTAGGTTGTAGACTTCTTTGGCGTATCCGACGTGTATTACTGGGCGTGTTAGTTGTACGTGGCCGAAGTGTCCTTGACATTCGCCGAGTCTTCCGCCGCATGTTTTGCATCTGATGCCTGGGTCTATGACCCCAAGGCGTGAGTCCATGAGTCCTCCTTCGACTGGGTATCCGTCGTCGTCGTAGGTGTTTGGTGTGTAGATTCTTGCGGCGCTCATCTTCTGTATCATCTTTGATGAGATGATGCCGAATTCTATGTGGTCTATTTTTTTGCGGACTATCATGCTTTATCCCTCAGTTTTAGTTTTGGGATTACGCACATCCCCATTAGCTCGTTTAGGAGCAGTTTGAATGCGTATGCCATCTCAACTGGGTAGGTTGGTACTTCGCCGCATAGTGGGCAGTATATTTGTCTGCGTTCTATGTCGTTGACTGCGACCATACCGCATTTTGAGCATACTGGGACGACTACTTTGTCTGATTCGTCAAGTAGTCTGTCTTTGAGCATCATTGAGGCTCCGTGTCCGATTAGGCAGTCTCGCTCCATTTCACCGAATCTTAGTCCTCCTTCTCTTGCTCTGCCTTCTGTTGGTTGTCTTGTGAGCATTTGGACTGGTCCTCTGCTTCTTGCGTGTACTTTGTTTGCTACCATGTGGTGTAGTTTCTGGTAGAATGCGATTCCGACGAATATCTCAACCTCGAATCTTTCTCCTGTTACTCCGTTGTATAGGACTTCTTTTCCGTTGTGTTTGAAGCCATGTTTTTCGAGTGCTTTTCTTAGGTCTTTCTCTTCTTCGTTTGCGAATGCTGTTGAGTTTACGAATCTTCCTTCGAGTGCCCCGACTTTGCCGCCTATCATCTCTAGGACGTGCCCTATTGTCATCCTTGAGGGGATTGCGTGGGGGTTCATGATTATGTCGGGTGTTATGCCGTCTTTGTTGAATGGCATGTCTTCTTGGGGGACTATTAGTCCACAGACTCCTTTTTGGCCGTGTCTTGATGCGAATTTGTCGCCGAGTTCTGGTATTCTTATGCTTCTGACCCGTACTTTTGCGAGTTTGTTTCGCTCGACTGATTCTGTCATTACTACGCAGTCTACTACGCCTGATTCCATGTGGCGGACTGTTGTTGATGTTTCCCTTCTTTTCTCTTCGACTATTCCGTAGGGGCCTATTTCTTCGAGGAATCTGGGGGGTGATGTCCTTCCGACGAGTACTTCGCCGGAGCCCACGTCTGCTTCAGGTATTATTAGTCCGTCTGGGTCTAGGTTGTTGTAGGTGTCCATGGACTGTGAGCCTTCGACTTCTTCTGCTGGTAATTCGAATTTGTCTCTTTGTCCGCTTGGGTATCTTCTTTCTTCTGCGGAGTATGTTCGGTAGAATGTTGAGCGGGCGAGTCCGCGGTCTATTGAGCCTCGATTTAGTATGACTGCGTCTTCCATGTTGTATCCTTCGTAGCTCATGATTGCGACGACGAAGTTCTGACCTGCTGGTCTTTTCTGGTATTCGAGTGTGTCGACTATGTCTGATTTGACGAGTGGCGTCTGCGGGTAGTGTAGTACGTTTGCGCGTGAGTCGAATCTTGAGTAGTAGTTTGATGTGTACATCCCCAGTGATTGTTTAGACATTGCCGCAGCCATGGTTACCCTCGGTGATGAGTTGTGTTCTGGGAATGGGGCGAAGCATGCGCTTATGCCAAGCATTAGGGCTGGTGTTATTTCAAGGTGTGTGTGGTCTTCAGCTATCTTGTATTCTCTTATTGCGACGTAGGCGTTCTCCTCCTCT
Organism: uncultured archaeon; assembly: GCA_964467145.1. Taxonomy (GTDB): domain Archaea; phylum Altiarchaeota; class Altiarchaeia; order IMC4; family SCGC-AAA252-I15; genus JAHIYG01. The sequence goes on from CAYXON010000022.1 coordinate 3,781, forward strand.
TCTGCGTCGATGTATTCTACTATGCCTTGGTTTATGAAGTCTTTCCAGGTTACTTTTCCGGCTCTTAGGTCTTTTAGGTTTTCGTGTGTTAGGAGTGATTTGCCGTTTTCAAGAATTAGAAGCGGGCGCAGAGTCCTTCCCTTGTCGGTGTATATCTGTACTTCGTTGTTTTCTGGGTGGTAGCTTATTGAGACACTGTATTCTATCTTGCCTTGTCTTCTTAGTTTCACGAGTCTTTTGACAAGTGATTGCGGGTTGCTTTGTTCCCCGACTAGCCTTCCATTTAGGTATACTACTGCTGCTTGTGTCACTTTATTTTACTCCGAATTCACGTAGGTATTTTTCGATTGGCGCCTCGTCCGTGTTTGCTGATATTACTGCGCCTATTGCGAGGTTTTTTACTAGTCCGCAGTTCTGGCCTTCTGGTGTTTCATTCGGGCATACTCGCCCAAATTGTGTCGCGTGGAGGTCTCTGGCTTCGAAGTGCGGGTGGCTTCGTGATAGTAGTGAGCTTACTCTTCTTTGGTGTGCGACGTATGATAGGTAGTTTGTGCGGTCTAGTACCTGGCTTACTCCACTTCTACCCCCTGTCCAGTTTCCTGTTGCTAGTGCGTAGGATATGCTTTCTGTGAGGTTGTTTGAGCGGACTGCTGTTTTGACGTTTATTTGCCTGTGTCTTGCGTGTTGTTTTTCGAGCTGGTATTTTATGTCTCTTGCTATTTTGTTGAAGCTGACGCGGAATAGTTCCTGCATGAGGTCTCCTGCGAGCCGTAGTCTCTTGTTTGAGTAGTGATCTTTGTCGTCTTTGTTTCTGACGCCAGAGTCTAGTTCTAAAACTTTTTTGGCCATTATGCCGAGGTATATCGCCTTTGCTCTTCTGTTTGCTTCGCCATTGCCTATGTGGGGTAGGAGGAAGTTGTTTATGACTTGGTTTGCGCGGGTTGCCTGGTATTGTTTGGCGTGTCCTGCGCCTGCTCTTTTGCCGAGGTATTCGAATGCTTCCTCTTGCGTCATCGGCTTGAGTTCGAGGTTGGTTTTGACCTCAATTTGAGTTTCTGAGTCTTCGAATAGGCCGAGTATTTCTTCATCTGAGAGTCCGAGCGCGGTCATGAGTGTTGTGAGTGGTATTCTGTTGGGTATTCCGGGAAATGATGCGAATAGTGTTCCGCCGCCTGCTACTTCTCTTTTTTCTACTGTGACTCTTGAGCGGAATCCTTGCCTTACTGAGAATACTTTGGCTAGTATTACGTCTTTTCCGAGTATTGTTTCTTTGGTTGTGACTATCCTGTTGGGTGCTAGGTCTTCTACTATTATTAGTGTTCTTTCTGTTCCGTTGATTATGAAGTATCCACCCATGTCGAGTGGGTCTTCGCCGTGTTTTATTGTTTCTTCCTCGTCAAGTCCGTGTAGTAGGCAGATTTTTGAGCGTATCATAACTGGGAGGTGTCCTATTTCGACCTCTACTGGCTCTCCGCGCTCTACGAACTCGAGGTATATTGGGGCTGAGTAGGTTAGGTTTCTTAGTCTGCATTCGAAGGGGTAGCGTGATTCGACTCCTTGGCCAGACTCGTTTACGCATGGTTTTCCTACACGTATTTTTCCGAGTTCCAAGCTGTAGTCTGGTATTTCTATGTCAAGTGCTGCTTTCTCAGATATTACCTCTTGCAGTCCTGTGTCGAGTAGTGAGTTGAATGAATCTATTTGGAACTGGGTCATGTCTTGGCGGGTTACAAAATCTGATATCCTAATGAGTGGTATCTTGGATTGTGTTTCGCTCATTCTGTGACCACCCGATAGTATATTGATACGCCGATAGATTCGCTGTGTCTTGTTATTTTGACTATGTCGCCTGCGTTTGGTTTCATGTCTTTTATTGCCGGGTCGTCGAATAGTATTTTTGGCAACTGTTCTCTTGTTGCCTTGTATTTTACGAGTACTTCTTCAGCTTCTTCAGAATTTATTATTTCGTGCTTAGGAACGAGTATGTGGTCAATCAATTAGGCACCTCGCAAATAGATATTCCGTGTAGGGGAGGAAGAAGCAGAAACATGTCTTACCTATATGCAATTAACCTTTATAAACGTTGGGTTTTTTGGGGGTTTATGAGTTTAGATATATCTGCCGCAGTATGTCGGTTGTTGTCAGTATCCCCGCGAGTTTTTTACCTTCGACGACCGGAAATCCGCCTATTCCGGTTTTCTTGATTAGTTTGACTGCTTTTCCTAGGTCTTCTGTGGGTTTTAGTGTGACAACATCCGTTATCATGATTTTTTCGACTCTTGTCGACAGGTTTTCTTCTGTGTTTGAACCTTTGTATTCGCCTTTTTCCAAAAACCGCAGTATGTCAAATACTGTGACTACCCCCAGTAGGTGTTCTTCACTTATCACTGGGAGTCGTCTTAGCTGGTTTCTGACCATTATCTTGGATGCGTCGCCGAGCATCATCCCAGGTGATGCTGTTATCGGGTTTTTCCTCATTACTTCTGATATCTTGACCCCCACCTCGTGTGTTTCAGGTAGCATGTCGCGTTCTGTGACTATTGCCACAACCTTCATTGTTTTGGTGTTTTCAACAACAGGTATGCAACTTGATTTGTTTAGTATTATATCTGCAGCATCCTGGATTGATGATGTTGTTATTAGGTATTGTGATTCGCGCATTATCTTGCTTATTGGACAGTTGACTGCTTTTAGGAAGTTGCCTTGGAAGTCTTTTTTTATTATGTTGTATTTGGGGCCGCCTCCTAGAAAGTCGAGTATGTCAATGGCTGTGACAAGGCCTGTTAGGCGTTCTTTTCCGGCTTCTATCACAGGCAGTCTTCTAACGTCGTTTTCAGCCATCAGGGTTGCTGCGTTTTTGACGGTGTTTTGTGGGTGTGTGGAGACGACTTGCTCTGATGCTATGCGCATTATCTCGCCGGGTGTTTTGTGGACGTGGGTTTTGTGTTGTTTGGGGCCTCTTTCTCTTCCGCCTTTTATGTCTGAGTATTTGTTGGTTGCGCGGCTCATTTTCAGAAGTGGTTGGTGGGTTTGTTTACCACTTTCGGTGTACTATCTCGCATAGTTTCTTGGTTATGTCTACCCGGTCTTTGGCTTGGAATACATTTCTGCCTATGCTTATGCCTTTAGCTCCGCATTCCATCGCTTCCTCGACCATCTTTAGTAGGTCTGCGTCTGAGTCTATCTTGGGTCCGCCTGCTATGACTATTGGGACTGGACATCCTTCGACGACTTCCTTGAATGTTTTTTTGTCTCCTGTGTAGAGGGTCTTGATTATGTCGGCTCCGAGTTCTGCCCCTAGTCTTGCGACGTGTTTGACGTACTTCATCTCTGTGCCTTTCTGGATTTCTGGTCCTCGGGGGTACATCATGGCTAGAAGTGGTATGCCGTATTCGTTGCATTCTTCTGCGACTATTCCTAGGTCATGGAGCATCCTGTGTTCCTTGTCTGCGCCGACGTTGACGTGTACTGAGACTCCATCTGCGCCGAGTCTTAAAGCCTCTTTGACTGTTGTGACGAGTACTTTGTTGTTCGGGTCTGGTGCGACTGCGCTTCCAGCGTTGAGGTGAACTATCAGGCCTATGTCGTTTCCATATCCTCTGTGCCCTTTGCCGACCATTCCCTTGTGCATTAGCACAGCGTCTGCCCCGCCCTTGGCTACGTCATTTATTGCCTCGGTGAGGTTTTCTAGTCCTGCTATTGGGCCGACGGTTACTCCGTGGTCCATTGGCACGATTACCATGTTGCCGCTTTTGCGATCCGTGATGCGTTCCATACGAATTTGTTTGCCAATCATCTTCAAACCCTTATTAATATAATGTGTGAATAAAAAAACAAACAAAAAGTGGTTTGATGGGGTTTACCACGGTAAAATCACTGTTTTAACACTATCTTGGCTGTGTTGTTTTAATATGGCTCATTTAATCCATTAGTGAGGGGTAAAGAGAATGGAGGTTTGCGCGAGGTGCGGTACGGAGCAGCTTCAGGACATAAGGACTTGGAGGTTTGTTGACTTGATAAGCCGACATATATGTCCGGTGTGCGTCTTCCAGGGAGCCGAAGACGAGGACCCGGTGGGTTGGCTTAGGTGAGGGTTTTTATCCAGGTCATATACAGTATATACTGTGTCTTTTGGGGTATGAATAACCCCCTTCAATGTTTGTAAAATAGGACAGTAGTAAATCAAATACGACTATCGGATTTTGATTATGAATAATCAAGTTACTCAAAAAGTTATTTGAATAGGTACTGGTCGTTGATTTTCTTCTTTAGCACATAGTCGCGTACAATAAGTAGAAGGATAAGTTTTATCAGAATGGCAAATATGCCCCAAATTAAACCAATTAGGGCGCCCATGAAGTAAATGATAATTGTTAGGACAATAGCGATGTAAAACCAAGTTAAGCAATTGCGTTTAAGCATCAAAAACTGATAAATGAAGATGAAAAGGGGTATGCTAAAGATTAAACCTAGTGGACTATAATCTAAGAAAACAAGATTGAGTAGAACAAAGGCCCAAACAGTTAACGGTCTACCTAAAAAATCCATTATTATTGATTGTCATAAAGAGTTTAAAAAAGACAAATAATAGGTAAAACCAGAGTTTTACACAAATTTAAGAGGATAATCAATTCTTATATTATGTTAGACCTTGACGTGTTCTTCTCAGGTAAGGGCGGGCAGAAGAGGGTTGCAGAATATCTTCTCAAACAGGGTATAAGGGTCTCTGTTAGGGGAGAGCTTTTGGCGGGTGTTTTGGAGGTGACTCACGTAAGCCTCGCCAACGCAACTGACGTTGACCGAAGAGTTGTTAAGGCGACTATAAAGACAATACTTTCTGAAAAAAGCCTCAAACGAGTTTACGCGAACCTCGCAGTCACACCGTCTCTTAGGGAGCTGGCGCCAGTTCTTGGGTATGGCGCGATTGAGGTGATACCAACTGACGCCGCAGGCAAGGGGATAGTCGCAGGCGTCACAAGGCAGATAAGCGATGCTGGTATTGGGATAAGACAAGTCATCGCGGATGATCCGATGTTTGACAACCCTGAGCTGACGGTTGTCACTGAAAAGCCGATACCGCGGGATTTGATAGATAAGATACTAAAGACCCAGGGAGTCCGTAAAGTGGTCGTCCTTAACTGATTTGCTTTATATAGAAATGATGCGAAAATACTTACTTGTGTATAGTATTAGGTGATATTTTTGGCTAAAAAACTTTTTATTCCGGGTCCGGTGGATGTTTCAGAGGATGTAGCTGCTAAGATGAGCGAGCCCATGATAGGGCACAGAGGCAAAGAATACGCGGAACTCCACAAAAGCTGCATTGAAGGCCTTAAGAAAATCCTTCTGACGTCAAACACTGTTTTCATCGGTCCGATGTCTTCAAGCGGTTGGATGGAAGCAGCTGTTAGAAATTGCGTCGGAAAAAAAGCACTCCACGTCGTCAACGGCGCCTTCAGCAGCCGATGGCAGAAGATGAGCCCAGCAAACGGAAAGGAAAGCGATGTCGTCGAGATAACCTGGGGAAGCGCTGGCAAGCCGTCTGATGTCGAGGACAAACTCAACTCAGGGGAATATGACACGCTTTTTGTCACACACAACGAGACCTCAACGGGTGCGATGACACCTCTTGAGGGGTTCGGAAAAATCTGCGCAGACAACGACGTAGTATTCTGCGTTGACGCAGTATCGTCTGCTGCGGGAGTCAGGATAGAAACTGACAAACTCGGCATAGACGTTTTGGTGACGGGAACCCAGAAGTGCTTTGCAGTAGCCCCTGGCCTTGCAATGACTGCAGTCAGCCAGAAGGCGCTTGAGCGCTCAAAGAACACCCCAAACAGGGGGTTGTATCTTGATTATCAGGATTATCTTAAGAAGGCGGAAAAAGACAACACACCGAGTACGCCGCCGATACCGCAGATTGCGGCACTCAACTACCAATGCCAAAAGATACTCAAAGAGGGGGTGGATGCTAGGTTCGCGCGCCACAGTAAGATGGCGGACTACACACGCGAGTGGGTCAGAAAGAACTGGAGGATGTACTGCGAGGACTGGTGCTGTTCAAACACTGTAACGTGCGCGAAAAACACCCGCGGATTCGACCTTGCGGACCTTGGCAAGAAACTCGGAGAGAAGGGTTATGTGTTCTCAAATGGTTATGGCAAACTCAAAGGCGAAGCCTTTAGGGTAGCTCACATGGGAGACAGAAAACCAGAAGACCTAAAAAAATACCTGCAAGACATAGAGGAGATAGTGGGTATCTAAGCTGTTAGAGGAACGTTAATCTTCCCCTTCAACTTTTATCTTCGCCACTTTCTCTTTTAATTCTGCGAGTCTTTTCCCATCTATTGTTGGACCGTGTCCGGGGATGATTACGTCAGCTATCGCAAATATTTTTTTTAGGGACTTTATGTATGTCTGTGGGTGGGAGTAGACCTTGGGGGCATAGCCTGATTTTATTATGGACTCCCTGACTGCGTCGCCTGCCACGACAAACGTTTTACCCTTTGATTTCACAACGACTGAGATGTGGTTTTCCATATGTCCGGGGGTGTTTATGAGCTCGACGACGGGTATTTCGACTTTTGTTATGTCCCCGTATATTTCGGCGCGGTCGTCACCGTCGCGGTACCAAATCGATGAGGGCGTGTAGATTCTCGCGCCTTTGAAGACGTAGTTGTTGTAGATGTGGTCTATGTGGCTGTGTGTGTTCACTATTATGTCAACATCCTCAG